>NZ_JBHTWX010000014.1:0-101898 GCF_042792155.1 Kitasatospora sp. NPDC056651
CGGGCCCGGGCCCCGGGGGGGGGGTCCCGGCGCGGGCCCACGGGGCCCCCCCGGTGGGCGGCCCCCCCTGGACCACCCCCGGGGGGGGGCCCGCCCCCCCCCGCCCCGCCCCGGCTTCTCAGGTATTCGTCAGGACTCAGAACCCGCCGGTCTGCTCGTCCCGGCGGCGCTGCCAGCGCTGCTCCACCCGGTCCATCATCCCGGCCTTGCGTCGCGGCGCGGCGGCCGGACGGGCTCCGGTGCCCTGGCCCGAGGGCCCGCGGCGCCAGCCGGTCACGGCGAACACCGCGCACCCGAGCATCACCAGGAAGCCCACCACGCTGACCCAGATCTGGTCCGGCACGACCATGCCGCCCATCAGCAGGCCGATGCCGACCACGAAGCCGGCCACGGCCAGGTACACCCGCCGACGGGTGTAGGTGCGCAGACCGGATCCCTCGAGCGCCGACGCGAATTTGGGATCTTCGGCATACAGCGCTCGCTCCATCTGGTCGAGCAGTCGCTGCTCGTGCTCCGAGAGCGGCACGGAGTCCTCCTACTCGTCGGTCGCGGGTGCGACCGGTCCGCCCACCCCGGTCGGGGAGGCAAGTCCAATCAGCCGTGGGGCACACGGTCGGACGCCCGTGCGGGGGACCCGGCCCGTGTCGTCCATATGCCCCACGCGTCCGGCTGTCATGCTTTCCGGCTTTACCCAGATCATACGGTCCGTGGGCCCGTTACGGAGTGGTCGGCACCGCGTGGGACGGGCCACTTCGAGCGGGGACGGCCGCACCGGTGCCAACGCGCCACGCCCCGGACAAGTGCCCGATCGGATGGAATCGTCCCGGACCTGGGAAGGTTTGCCGCCGCACGGCGCCACACGGCCCGGGAACACCCGGGAAACGGGCGGGGGAACGGCCGGGGAACCGACCGCCGCCGGAGCGCGAACCGCCGCCGTACGGCGTGCGGAACCGGACGGCGGCGGCCTGGTGCGTGCGAGGGCGCGCGGGCCCCGTGGGGCGCCTCAGGCCAGGGTCGCCAGCAGGTGCAGCTGGGTCGCCACGGCGTGGAAGGCGGGCTGCGCGGCGGCGGCCTCCTCCAGCTTCAGCAGCGCCTCCAGCGCACCCGGCTCGGTGTCCACCAGGACGCCGGGGACGAGGTCGGCGAAGACCCGTACGCCGTGCACCGACTCCACCCGCAGACCGGCGGCCTCGGCCAGCCGGCCCAGCTCCTCGCCGGTGAAGCGGCGCGGCATCGGGTCCTGCTCGCCCCAGCGGCCGTCGGCGGCGGAGAGCACGGTGCGGGCCTCGTTGAAATGGCCGGCCAGCGCGCGGGCCAGCACGGCGCCGTTGCGGTTGGCCGCCAGCAGGCTGACCAGGCCGCCCTCGCGCAGGGTGCCGGCCAGGCTGCCGAGCGCCTCGGCCGGGTCGTCCACGACCTCCAGCACGCCGTGGCAGAACACCGCGTCCACGCTGCCGGGGGCGACCAGCTCGGGCAGGGTCTGGGTGTCGCCCTGGACGGCGCGCACCAGCTCCGTCACACCGGCTTCGGCGGCCCGGCGCTCCAGGGCGAACAGCGCGTCCGGGCTCGGGTCGACCACGGTGACGCGGTGGCCGAGCTTGGCCACCGGCACGGCGAAGTTCCCGGTGCCGCCGCCGGTGTCGACCACGTCGAGCACCGGCTGGTCCAGCTCGGCCGCCCGCTTCTCCAGGGCCGCCCGGACCACCTCCCACACCACGGCGGTACGCAGGGCACTGCGGGGACGCGTCGGGTACAAGGTGGGGCTCCTTGGCACGTGCAGATCGATCAGGATGCCTCCACCTTAGGGCCTGTCCGCCGGATGCCCGCCGGACAGGCCCCGGACCGGCCCCGCCGGGACCCCGCCCGCGCCCGGCGGTCCAACGCCGTCCGACGGCCGCCGGGCCGCCGGCGGGGCGGCGTGCAGGCCGAGCAGCCGCTCGACCAGGCGCAGGAAGAGCGCCGAGTTGCGGATCAGGTCATCGGCGTCGCGGGCCGAGGCGGCACCCCTGATCCCGGCCTCGGCCGCGGCCCGGCGGCGGGCGCCGGCGCCGTAGTAGAGCGCCCACTCGGCGAGCTCCGGGGCCACCTCGGGCAGCACCTCCCAGGCGCTGCGGATGGCCTTGCGGCGGCGCGGGTTCTTCTCCGGGCGGCCGCGCACCGCCAGGACGGCCGCCACCGTGCGCAGCGCCGCCAGGTGGGCGGTGGCGTAGCGCTCCAGCGGGTCCTCCAGGGCGCGGGCCCGGGCGAGGGTGCGGTGGGCGTCGGCGAGCAGGTCGAGGGCGGCCGGCGGTGCGGCGACCCGGCGCAGCACGGGGTGGACGTCCGCACCGGCGGGGCGGTCGGCGGCCGGACCGGGCAGGTGTGGCAGGGCGGCGGAGTGGAGGCGGGCGGTGACGGGCTCAGGACGGCTGACGGTCATGGTCTCCCCCGTTCCGAGGCAGCGCGCGGACCGGGTGGTCCGTGCCCTGCCATCGTGAACGCCACCACTGACAATCCGGCCGTCGACCGCCGGCGGGAGGGGGCCGGGACACGGCGTAGCGGCGGCGGGCGCGGTCCCTCCCCCGGTTCCGCGCCGCCGCCGTGTGCCGTCGCTCCGCTGACCCCCACACGGTCGGCGGTGGCGAACTGCCCCCGTGGCCGGTCTCCCCCCGGCCCGCTCCGCCGCCCCGTGTCGGCGGTGCGAGGACCGTGACCAGCCCCGTGGCGGTCCGTCCACCGCCTCCTGCCGCCTGAGGAGCGGCCGGAGGACGGACGGGATCCGCCGCCCGGGCGGACCGGGCGCACCAGGCGCCGCCCTCCCGGGTGCCACCACTCTCCCGTCCGCGCAGGTCGGAGGCCATCCGCTCAGGTACTCAACCGTGGATCTGAGTATCCGTACTCAGGAGGCCGGCCGTCGCTCCCGGGAACCGGCGGGCGCCGCCGCGGCGTCCCGGGTGCCGGTACGGTACGGCGGCGGGGCCGGGTGCCACCGGCCCGCCGGACGAGGAGGGGACGACGCGATGACGGTCCTGCCGCTGATCTTCACCAGCGGACTGGCCAGCGGCATCAACGCCTACGCGGTGGTGCTGCTGCTCGGCCTGCTGGGCAGGTTCGCCGACACGGACTCGGTGCCGCAGGCGCTGGAGCGCACGGACGTGCTGCTGGCGGCCGCCGTGCTGTTCACGCTGGAGGCGGTGGCCGACAAGATCCCGTACGTGGACAGCGTCTGGGACGTCGTGCACACGGTGATCCGGCCGATCGCCGGGGCCACCGTCGGCGTGCTGATCGCGAGCCACGACCCCGGCTCGCTGAGCGAGGTCGCGGCCGGCGCGATGGGCGGCACCTCGGCGCTGGTCAGCCATCTGGTGAAGTCCTCGCTGCGGATGGCCGTCAACACCTCCCCGGAGCCGTTCAGCAACATCGCGGTCAGCATGGCCGAGGACCTCTCGGTGGCCGGCCTGGTCACGCTGGCGATCTTCCACCCCTGGCTGGCCGCCTCGGTCGCCGCCGTGGCCCTGGCCGCCGCCCTGCTGCTGGTCTGGCTGGCGATCAGCAGGATCCGCGCCTTCCGGGCCCGCCGCCGCGAACGGAAGGCCGCCCGGGCGGCGGCGGGGAGCGCGCAGGCCTCGCCTTAGGATCGGGGCCATGGCAAAGATCGTCGTCATCGGCGCAGGAATGAGCGGGCTCGCGGCGGCCTCCCGGCTGGCGACCCTCGGCCACCGGGTGACGGTCTGCGAGGCGAGCGGCACGTACGGGGGCATGGTCGGCCGGTACGAGCGCGACGGCTTCGCCTTCGACACCGGGCCCGGCCTGCTCTCGCTCCCGGCCGTCTACCGCGACCTCGCGCTGAAGACCGGCAAGGAGCCGCTGGAGCAGCTGGTCGAGCTGGCCCCGGTCGACCCGGAGAGCCGGCACCTGTTCCCCGACGGCACCGCCGTCACCCTGCCCAACGCCTCCCGCGGCGGCGTCAGCCAGGCCCTGGACGCGGCCTTCGGCGCCGGGGCGGGCGCCCGCTGGAGCGAGGTGATGAACCACGGCCGGACGGTCTGGGAGGCCACCCGCCGCCCGCTGCTGGAGGAGCCCCGCCCGATCTACCTCGATGCCCTCTCCCCGGCCGAGCGGGCCGCCCTGGACACCGACCCGTACCCCGTCCCGCCGCGCACCGGCCTGGCCCGGCTGTTCCGCCCCCGCCCGTGGAGCCTCGACGACGTGGCCCGGTCGCAGCTCGGCGGCCACCCCGGCCTGACGGCGCTGCTGGGCGAGCCCGCGCTGCGGCACGGCATCCCGCCGAGCCTGGCCCCCGCCGGGGCCACCGTGCTGCCGTACATGGAGCAGTCCTTCGGCGTCTGGTACGTCCGGGGCGGCATGCGCGCCCTCGCCGACGCGGTGTACCGGCGCTGCGAGCTGCGCGGGGTCGAGTTCCGCTTCGACACCCCGGTCACCCGGGTGGTCGTGGCGGACGGCCGGGCGGCCGGGGTCGAGACGGCGGACGGCCGGATCGGCGCGGACCTGGTGGTCTCGGCGATGGACACCGGCGCGCTGTTCCGCCACGGCATCGCCGAGTGGCCGGGGCTGCCGGCCGAGGAGTGGGAGCCGTTCGAGGTGCCCGGCCGGTTCAGCGTGCTGCTCGCGCTGCGCGGCCCCCGGCCCGAGGGCACCGTGCACCGGACGGTGGTGCACGCGGCCGACCCGGCCGCCGAGGCGAACGCCCTCACCCTCTCCGTGCCGCCCTGCGAGCGCCCCACCGTGCAGGTGCTCCGCCCGGACGACCCGACGCTGCGGCCCGACGACGCCCACGAGAGCGTGGTGCTGACCGCCACGGTCCCGGCCCAGGAGGAGGACGTCGACTGGGCCGCCCCCGGGTTCGCCGACCGCTACGCCGACCGGTTGCTCGCCCACGTCGACGCGGCCGGGCTGGGCCTGCGCGAGCGGGTGCTGTGGCGGGTCGTGCGCACTCCGGAGGACACCCGCCGGGAGACCGGCGCGCTGTTCGGCTCGGTCGCCCGGCCGGCCCTGGCCGGCTCCTCGGGCTCGTGGCTGAAGGCCGCCAACGAGTCCCCCGTCCCCGGCCTCTACCTGGTCGGCGGCAATGCCCACCCCGGCGGCGGCCTCGCCCGCGTCGGCATGTCGGCCTGCGTCACCGCCGGGCTGATCGGCCCGGCGTAGGGCCCGGCCGGGCCGGGTCAGCCCTGGTGCCAGGTGTTCTGCTGCTGGTAGCCGTAGTTCTGGTCGTACATCGGCTGCTGCGGGATGCCCTGGACCTGCGGGTCCGGCTGGTCGGGCTGCGGCTGGTGCTGCTGGTGCTGCTGCTGGGCGTTCGGGTCCCAGGCCTGCGGCTGCTGCTGGTAGCCCGCGTACTGGTCCTGCGGCTGCTGCTGGTAGGCCGCGTACTGGTCCTGCTGCTGGTAGCCGCCGTACGGGTCCTGCTGTTGCTGGGGGTAGCCGCCGTAGGCCTGCTGCTGGTCGTAGGCGGCGAAGGCGGGCTGCTGCTGGGTCTGCCACTGCTGCTGGTCGTAGCCGGCCTGGTAGGTGGCGGCGTACGGGTCCTGGGGCTGCGGCTGGACCTGCGACTGCTCGTAGTACCCGGGGGCGTAGACGCCGTCCTGGGCGAGTTCCCGCATCTCGAAGGCGGCGGTCTGCTCCACCTCCGGCACCTCGTCCGGCACCGGCACCGGGGCCGCGGCCGGGGTCTCCTCGACGGCGCCGACCTCGCCGATCCGCTCCCCGGCGACCGCGACGGCCGCCACGGCGGCGGCGCCGCCGGTGAGGGCGCCGAGCAGCGGCACCTTGGCGAGCGGGCCGGGCAGACTGCCGTCGGGCTTCCGCAGCGACCAGCCGGTCTGGTGGCCGCGCTTGACGGAGAGGGTGACGAAGGTCTGGCCGACCGCGAACAGCGCGGCACCCGCCCCGATCACCACGACCGACCCGAGGGCCATCCCGGCGGCCACGCCCAGGAAGCCCGCCAGGGCCAGGGCCCGCCAGTGCAGCGGCGCCCGGTTCTGCAGCAGCACCTCCGCGACCAGCCAGAGCGCCACCACCGCCAACGCGGCGCACAGCAGCAGGTATCCGATGCCCATCCGCCCGCTACCTCCAGTCGCGTACCCGCGCGTCCACGCCGCGCGTGTGCCGCGACTGTACCGGTTCAACGGCCGGGGTACCGCATCGCGTTCCCGCCGCCGTCCGGCCACCGCCGGCCGCCGGGCGCACACGACCGAGCCCGCCGCCGTCGGTCCGGTGACGGGCTCGTGAACACCCGGCGTCCGCGGCGGGGAGACGCCCGCGCACCGGCCCGGCGGACCCTGCCCGGGCCGGCCGCCGCCCGCCCCCTCAGCGCTGGTGCAGTCCCAGGTTCTGGTAGATCTCCAGCGTCGCCGTCGAGTGGTTCAGCGTGATGAAGTGCAGACCGGGCGCGCCCTCGGCGAGCAGTCGTTCGGACATCGCCGTGGCGTGCTCCATGCCGATGGCCCGCAGCGCCGCCGGGTCGTCGATGGCCGCCCGCAGGCGGGCCTCCAGGTCGGCGGGGAAGGCCGAGCCGCTGAGCTGCGGGAAGCGCTCCAGCTGCTTGGCGTTGGTGACCGGCATGATCTCCGGGATGATCGGCGCCTCGCAGCCGGCGGCGACCACCCGGTCGCGCAGCCGCAGGTAGTCGTCCACCTCGAAGAACATCTGGGTGATCGCGTAGTCGGCCCCCGAGCGGATCTTCGCCACGAAGTGCCGGATGTCCTCGTCCCAGTCGGTCGAGCGCGGGTGCATGTTCGGCGAGGCCGCGACGCCGACGCAGAAGTCGCCGATGCCCTTGATCAGCTCCACCAGCTCGTACGCGTAGGTGACGCCGTCCGGGTGGCTGACCCACTCGCCCAGCGGGTCGCCGGGCGGGTCGCCGCGGACCGCGAGGACGTTCCGCACGCCCTGGTCGGCGTACTGGCCGATGATGTTGCGCAGCTCCGCGATCGAGTGGTCCACCGCGGTGAGGTGGGCGACCGGGGTCAGCGTGGTCTCGGTGGCGATCCGGCCGACCATGTTGACGGTGCGCTCGCGCGAGGAGCCGCCCGCGCCGTACGTCATGCAGACGAAGTTGGGGTCGAGCGGTTCGAGCCGGCGGATGGCGTCCCAGAGCCGCTGCTCGCCGACCTCGGTGCGCGGCGGCATGAACTCGAAGGAGAAGGAGCGCTTGCCGGCCGCCAGGAGTTCGCGCACGGTGAGTGCGCGATCCGTTCTCGTCGAAGCGATGCCCAGTGCCATGCTGGCAGGCTATCCGGCCTTCGGAAGGGCCGGGCAGCGGATTCCACCTATCGAGACAACTGATGGACGACCTTCCGGTTCGTCCCGGATTCGGGCTCCCGGCCGCCCCCGCCACACCCCTGCCACGGCTTCTCGCACATCCGTTCCCGGCGTCCCCGCTACGCTTGCTGCACCCCAGAGAAACCAGCGGAGCCCCATCGTGACCTCGCCCAGCACCCGGCCTGCCGATCCCCGTGCGGTCAACCCCATCGACGCGGAGGACGTCCGCACCCGCGTCAACGCCGCGCTCGCCGCGTTCATGGACCGCCAGTCCGTGCTGCTCGGCAAGATCTCGCCCCAGCTGGCCCCCGCCGCCGACGCGCTGCGCGACTTCCTGCTGGACGGCGGCAAGCGGCTGCGCCCGGCCTTCTGCTACTGGGGCTGGCGCGGCGCCGGCGGCCCGGCCGGCGGCGCCACCGGCGAGGCGATCGCCAACGCGGCCGCCGCCCTGGAGCTGCTCCAGGCGAGCGCCCTGGTGCACGACGACCTGATGGACCGCAGCGACACCCGCCGCGGCCTGCCCTCGGTCCACCGCCGCTTCGAGGCGCTGCACCGCGACAGCGGCTGGCGCGGCGACCGCGAGCAGTACGGCGCCTCGGCGGCGGTGCTGCTCGGCGACCTGCTGCTGATCTGGTGCGACGAGCTGTTCCTGCGCTCCGGTCTGGAGCCGGCCGCCGTCCTGGCCGCCAAGCCGGTGTTCGACCTGATGCGCACCGAAGTCATGGTCGGCCAGTACCTCGACGTGCTGGAGCCGGTGGCCGGCGACTCGACCGACGAGGGCGCGCTGGAGCGGGCGCAGACCGTCCTGCACTACAAGTCCGCGAAGTACACCATCGAGCGGCCGCTCCAGGTGGGTGCGCTGCTGGCCGGCGCCGGGCCGGAGCTGGTCGAGGCGTACGGGGCGTTCGGGCTGCCGCTGGGCGAGGCCTTCCAGCTGCGCGACGACCTGCTCGGCGTCTTCGGGGACCCGGCCGTCACCGGCAAGCCCGCCGGGGACGACCTGCGCGAGGGCAAGCGCACCCTGCTGGTCGCGCACGCGATGCGGGGCCTGCCGGCCGCCGACGCCCGGCACCTGGACGAGCGGCTCGGCGCGCCCGACCTGGAGGCCGAGGAGGTCGCCGAGCTGCGCGAGCTGGTCGCCGGCAGCGGCGCGCCCGAGCTGGTGGAGCGCCGGATCGACGAGCTGATGCGGCAGTCGCTGACCGCGCTGGAGGCTGCGCCGCTCGCCGACGAGCGGGCCCGCGCGGTGCTGCTGACGCTGGCCGAGGCCGCCACCGTCCGCAAGTACTGACGGACGGCGGCGGCCCCGGCGGGGCGGCCGGACCGAGGTGGTCGAGCCGGGACGGTCGAGCCAGGACGGTTCGGCCGGGACGGTCAGGCCGCGCGCACCCGGCGGGACAGCTCGGCGGCGGCGGCGCGCGGGTCCTCCGCCGCGGTGATGGCCCGCACCACGACGATCCGTCGGGCACCGGCGGCCAGCACCTCGTCCAGGTTGCCGAGGTCGATCCCGCCGATCGCGAACCACGGCCGGTCGGTGTCCTGCTTCGCCGCGTACGAGACCAGGCCGAGGCCCGGCGCCGGGCGGCCCGGCTTGGTCGGGGTCGGCCAGACCGGGCCGGTGCAGAAGTAGTCCACCCCGGGCTCGGCGATCGCCGCGTCCACCTCGGACTCGGCGTGGCAGGACCGGCCGATCAGCACGTCCTCGCCGAGGATCGCCCGGGCGGCCGGCACCGGCAGGTCGTCCTGGCCGAGGTGCAGCACGTCCGGCCGGGCCGCGTGGGCGACGTCGGCGCGGTCGTTGACGGCCAGCAGCTTGCCGTGCCGGCGGCAGGCGTCGGCGAAGACCTCCAGGGCCTCCAGCTCCTGCCTGGCCTCCAGGCCCTTGTCGCGCAGCTGGACGATGTCCACCCCGCCGGCCAGCGCCGCGTCCAGGAACTCGGCGAGGTCGCCCCGCTCGCGACGGGCGTCGGTGCACAGGTAGAGCCGGGCGTCGGCGAGCCGGGCGCGCGGCGTGTCCGCCGCCATCAGATCAGCATCGCCTGGGCGCGGCGCTTGACCTCGGTGCCGCGGTTCTCCCGCAGCGCCTGGATCGGGCTGCCGGGCAGCGACGGGTCCTCGGTGAAGAGCCACTCCAGGATCTCCACGTCGTTGTACCCGCAGTCCCGCAGCACGGTCAGGGTGCCGGACAGGTGCTTGACCAGGCCCGGGCCGTCGATGAACGCGGCCGGGACCTGGAGCGACTTGTTGGGGCCGCGCCGGACGGCGATCAGGCCGCCGTTCTTGACCAGGTCACGCACCTCGGTGACCCGGACCCCCCACTGCTCCGAGATGTCGGGCAGGTACATCCAGTCGGTGACCAGGGCTTCAATCTTGCTTTCGATCTCACTCACGCCACCAGACTGCCACCTCCACGGCCCGCCGCGCACCAGGCACTACCCCGCGACGGCCGCCTTCAGCGGTACCGCGGGGTCGGCGGCGCGGGCCGGGTCCAGCGCGGTGCCGGCCTCGATCAGCTTGCGTCCCTGGGCGAGGTCGCGCGGGCGGTCCACGGTCAGCAGCGCGCTCGGCACCCCGTCGCGCAGCCAGAGCACCGACCAGGCGGCGTCCTCGGGAGCGCCGCGCCACAGCAGCTCGTCGCCCTCGGCGTGCCGGCCGGCGTACTGGACCATCCGCCCGAACTGCTCCGACCAGAAGTACGGCACCGGGTCGTAGTCCGGCGCGTCCGCGCCCAGGACGGCGGCGGCCACCGCCTCCCCGGACTTCAGGGCGTGGTCCCAGTGCTGGACGGCCAGTCGGGCGCCGGCCCGGGCCGAGGGGTAGCTGACGCAGTCGCCGGCCGCGAAGACGCCGGGCACCGAGGTGCGCAGCCGCTCGTCCACGACCACCGCGCCGGCCGCGTCCAGCTCGACCCCGGAGCCGGCCAGCCAGCCCGTCGCGGGCCGGGCGCCGATGCCGACCACCACCTCGTCGGCGGGCAGGTGCGAGCCGTCCGCCAGCAGCACCGCGCCGGGCTCGACGGCGGCCACGCCGACGCCGCAGCGCAGGTCGATCCCGGCCTCGGCGTACCAGGCGGCCATCGCCGAGCCGAGCCCGGTCGGCAGCGCACCGGGCAGCGGCGCCGGGCCCGCCTCGACCACCGTCACCTCGCAGCCCGCCCCGCGGGCCGCGGTGGCCACCTCGGCGCCGATCCAGCCCGCGCCGACCAGCACCAGCCGCAGCCCGGGGCGCAGCAGCTCGCGCAGCGCCAGGGCGTCGTCCAGGGTGTGCAGCAGGTGTGCCCGCTCGGCGCCGGGCAGGGCCCGCGGGACGGCGCCGGTGGCGATCACCAGCGAGTCGTACGGGAGGTCGCCACTGTCGGTGTGCAGCACGCCGGCGGTGAGGCCGGTGGCGCGGCGGCCGGTGAGCAGCTCGACGCCGAGATCCCGGTAGTCGATGCCCAGGGTGGTGGAGTCCTCCTTGCCGAGCAGGACGTCCTTGGAGAGCGGCGGCCGGTCGTACGGCGCGTGCGGCTCGTCACCGACCAGCGTGATCCGCCCCTCCCAGCCGCCCTGCCGCAGCTTGAGGGCGCACTGCGCCCCGGCCAGCCCGGCTCCGACAACGACCACCCGATCCGTCCCGCTCAGCTCTGCCACGCCCGTCACTGTACTCAGCGGCCCGCGGCCGCCCCAGGGCCCGGCGCCCCCTGCCCACCCCTACTTCCGGCCTACGTCCGGCGGCGGTGCGCGGGGTCGGGGCTGCGGCCGGGGGGCGGGACGCGGGTGGCGGGGCGCGGGTGGGGAGCGGGGCCACGACCGGGCCGGAGCCTCCCCGTCCACCCCTCGCACGGGCCTTCGGCCGGGCCGTCCCCCGGCGTTAAGGTGGGATGACCACACGGGAGCCCGGCGTACCGGGCTGAGAGGCGGGCTGGCACGGCCCGCGACCGTCCGAACCTGATCCGGGTCATACCGGCGAAGGGAGAAGAGCAGCTTTGTCACGCTTGGCCTCAGGCACCCACGCCGACGTGCTGGTGATCGGCGGGGGCATCATCGGCCTCGCCGTCGCCTGGCGCGCCGCCCAGCGCGGAGTGCGGCACGTGGCCGTGGTCGACCCCACCCCCGGCGGCGGCGCCGCCCGCGTCGCGGCCGGGATGCTCGCCCCGGTCACCGAGCTGCAGTACGGCGAGGAGCCGCTGCTGCGCCTCGGGATGGCCTCGAACGAGCGGTACGCGGCCTTCGCCGCCGAGCTCACCGAGGCGAGCGGCGGCGCGGACACCGGCTACCGCCGGTGCGGCACCCTCGCCGTCGCCCTGGACTCCGACGACCGCGAGGAACTGCGCGAACTGCACGCCTTCCACCACCGGCTCGGCCTGGACTCGACCTGGCTGACCGGCCGGGAGGCCCGCAGGCTGGAGCCGATGCTCGCCCCCGGCGTGCGCGGCGGCCTACACGTCTCGAACGACCACCAGGTGGACGGCCGCCGGCTGCTCACCGCCCTGCTCGCCGCCTGCGAGCGCGCCCACGTCACCGTCCACCGCGCCGAGGCCGTCGAGCTGCTGGTCGAGGACGGCCGGGCCACCGGCGCCCGGCTGAGCACCTCGGAGACCGTCACCGCCGACCAGGTCGTCCTCGCGGCCGGCCCGCACAGCCACCGGCTGCCCGGTCTGCCCGAGGGGGTGCTGCCCGCGATCCGCCCGGTGAAGGGGCAGGTGCTGCGACTGCGCGTCCCGGCGGCCTACCGGCCGTTCCTGTCCCGCAACGTCCGTGCCGTGGTCCGCGGTCAGCACCTGTACCTGGTGCCGCGCGAGAACGGCGAGCTGGTGGTCGGCGCGACCACCGAGGAGCAGGGTTACGACACCACCGTCACCGCCGGAGGGGTGTACGAACTCCTGCGCGACGCCCACGAGTTGGTCCCGGGGATCACCGAGATCCCGCTGCTGGAGAGCTCGGCCGGGCTGCGTCCCGGCTCTCCGGACAACGCTCCGCTGCTGGGCCCGACCTCGCTGCCCGGGCTGGTCGCCGCCACCGGCCACTACCGCAACGGTGTGCTGCTCACCCCGGTGACCGCGGACCTGGTCTCCGAATACCTGGCCACCGGCGAAGTACCCGAGCTCGCAAGGCCGTTCACGCCGCTGCGCTTCTCCCCCGACCGCTCCACGACGAAGGCCTCCGCATGACCGAGACCACCCGGACCGAGACCGCCCCGGCCGAGATCGCCCTGACCGTCAACGGCGAGCCCCGCCGGGTGCCCGCCGCGACCACCCTCGCCGAGCTGGTGCCCACCGTCAGCGCCGCCCCCACCGGCGTCGCCGCCGCCCTCAACGAGGCCGTGGTGCCCCGCAGTTCGTGGTCCGAGACGGTGCTGGGCACCGGCGACCGGATCGAGATCCTCACCGCCGTCCAGGGAGGCTGAACCATGGCCGACGACCTCCTCACCATCGCCGGGGCGACCTTCTCCTCCCGGCTGATCATGGGCACCGGCGGAGCCCCCAGCCTGGAGGTCCTGGAGCGAGCGCTGCTCGCCTCCGGCACCGAGCTGACCACCGTCGCGATGCGCCGGGTCGACGCCTCCACCCAGGGCTCCGTGCTGGACGTGCTGACCCGCAACGGCATCCGCGTGCTGCCCAACACGGCCGGCTGCTTCACCGCCGGCGAGGCCGTGCTGACCGCCCGGCTGGCCCGCGAGGCGCTCGGCACCGACTGGGTGAAGCTGGAGGTGATCGCCGACGAGCGCACCCTGCTGCCGGACCCGATCGAGCTGCTGGACGCCGCCGAGACCCTGGTCGACGACGGCTTCACCGTACTGCCGTACACCAACGACGATCCGGTGCTGGCGCGCAAGCTGGAGGACGTCGGCTGCGCGGCCATCATGCCGCTGGGCTCGCCGATCGGTTCGGGCCTGGGCATCCGCAACCCGCACAACTTCCAGCTGATCGTCGAGGGCGCGGGCGTCCCGGTGGTGCTGGACGCGGGCGCCGGCACCGCCTCCGACGTCGCGCTGGCGATGGAGCTGGGCTGCGCCGCGGTGATGCTGGCCTCCGCGGTGACCCGCGCTCAGGACCCGGTGCTGATGGCCGAGGCGATGCGGCACGCGGCCGAGGCGGGCCGGCTCGCCCACCGGGCCGGCCGCATCCCGCGCCGCTTCCACGCCGAGGCGTCCTCCGCGATGGCCGGCCGCGCCGACCTGGACACCCGGGAGCGCCCGGCGTTCTGAGGCCCCGACCTACGAACGACCCGCGCACGACCCGGCCCCCACCTGGGCCCCGGCGTGTCACAGGCCGGGCACAGCCGGGCCCGGAGGCTGTGTCCTCCGGGCCCGGCCCGTCGCTTCGGCACTAGACTCTCCGGGTGGACATGGCATTGCACGACCCCCTGATCGGCACCCTGCTCGACAACCGGTACCGGGTCGAGCAGCGCATCGCCACCGGCGGGATGTCCACCGTCTACAAGGGCACCGACACCCGCCTGGACCGGGTGGTCGCACTCAAGGTGATGCACCCCTCACTGGCCGGCGACGAGGGCTTCACCGCCCGTTTCATCCGCGAGGCCAAGGCCGTCGCCAAGCTCACCCACCCCAACGTCGTCAACGTCTTCGACCAGGGCGCGGACGGCGGCCACGTCTTCCTCGCCATGGAGTACGTGCCCGGCCGCACCCTGCGGGACCTGCTGCGCGACCGCGGTGCGCTGTCCGTCCGGGCCGCGCTGGACGTCCTGGAGCCGGTGCTCGCCGCGCTCGGCGCCGCCCACCGGGCCGGGCTGGTGCACCGCGACGTCAAGCCGGAGAACGTGCTGATCACCGAGGGCGGCCTGGTCAAGGTCGCCGACTTCGGCCTGGTCCGGGTGCTCGGCACCGCCGACGGCGCCCCCACCTCGACCACCACCGCCACCGGCGGCACGGTCATGGGCACCGTCTCCTACCTGGCCCCCGAGCAGATCCTCCCGGACGCCCCCACCGACCAGCGGGTGGACGTCTACGCGTCCGGCATCCTGCTGTACGAGATGCTCACCGGCCGGCGCCCGCACACCGGCGACAACCCCGTCCAGGTCATGTACCGGCACCTGCACGAGGACGTCCCGGCGCCCTCGCTGGTCGCCCCCGCCGTCGGCCCGGCGCTGGACGCGATCGTGGCCGGCGCCTGTGCCCGGGCCGCCGACGCCCGCCCGTACGACGCGGTCGAGCTGCTCGCCGCCCTCCAGCGGGTCCGCCGCACCCTCACCCCGGCCGAGCTGGACGCCGAGCCGCCCGCCTCCACCCGCCCCAGCCCGCGCTACCCGACCAGCGAGCCGACCTCGGTGATCCAGCAGCTGCCGCGGCCCGCCGACGCCCCGCCGACGGAGCGCACCAGCGTGCTGGACATGCCGGCCGAGCTGATGGACCAGCTGCTCACCGAGCCGCGCCCGTACGACGAGCCGGCCCCGGTGCGCCGCCGCCGGCCGGGCGCGCCGCGCCGCTTCCCCCGCAAGCCGCTGATCTGGGCGGCCGCGGCGGCCGCCCTGGTGCTGGCGATCGGCGGCGTCACCTACGGGATCTCCGAGGGGCTGTACGGTTCGGTGCCGAGCGTGCTCGGCAGCGACCGGGCGCAGGCGCAGCGGGTGCTGGACAAGGAGGGCCTGCACGGGAAGTTCGTCGAGGCGTTCAGCGAGTCCGTCCCGGCCGGGCAGGTGATCTCCACCGATCCCGGGGTGGGCGCGCGCACCCGCAAGAGCGACAGCGTGACCGTCACCGTCTCCAAGGGCCCCAAGCGGATCGCGGTGCCGGACCTGGCCGGCAGGAGCGCCGCCGACGCCGCCGCGGCGCTGACCGGCGCCCAGCTGATCAAGGGCACCGTGACCGAGACCTACGACGACACGGTGCCGGAGGGCTCGGTGATCAGCAGCTCGCCCGCGGCCGGGCAGCTGCTGCAGGAGAACAGCGCGGTCTCGCTGGTGGTCAGCAAGGGCATGGTGGCGGTGCCGAACGTCACCGGGATGAGCAAGGACGAGGCGCAGAAGACGCTCCAGGCGGCGGGCTTCACCATGCAGACCAGCGGCTGGGACGTGTTCGGCGCGGTCACCTCGTCCGGCCAGTCGCCGGTGGCGGGCGAGCGGCGGCCGCAGCGCAGCGCGGTGACGGTGAAGTTCTCGCTGTTCTAGGTCCTGGGCGGTCGATCCTGGCGGATCAGCGCAGCGGCCCGTCGCCGGGCTCCTCCTGGTAGGAGTAACGCTGTTCGCGCCAGGGGTCGGCGAGGTTGTGGTAGCCGCGTTCCTCCCAGAAGCCGCGCCGGTCGGCCCGCATGTACTCCACCGCGCGCACCCACTTGGGGCCCTTCCAGGCGTAGAGCCGCGGCACCACCAGCCGGACCGGGAAGCCGTGCTCGGCGGTGAGCGCCTCGCCGTTGCGGTGGGTGGCGAGCAGGGTGTGGGGGTCGGCGAAGTCGGCGAGCCGCAGGTTGGCGCTGTAGCCGTACTCGGCCCAGACCATGACGTGGGTGACGCCGGGTGCCGGGGGCACCAGGTCGAGCACGGCGGCGGCCGACACGCCCGTCCACTCGTTGCCGAGCACCGAGAACTTGGTCACGCAGTGCAGGTCCGCGACGACGGTGGTGCGCGGCAGGGCGTTGAAGGCCTCGAAGTCCCAGCTGTGCTTCTCCGCCGAGGCGGTGGCGCCGAACACCTGGAGGTCCCAGGTCAGCGGCTTGAAGCGGGGCACCGGCCCGTAGTGCAGGGCGGGCCAGCCGCGCTGGGAGCGCTGGCCCGGGGGGAGCCTCGGGTCAGACGGCGGAAGCGGTTCGTGTTTCGGCTGACCCATGGATCCATGGTGACAGACGGCGGGCGGGCCCCGGTGCGCGCCCCTTTCCGCCGCTCGCGCCCCTCCCAAATCGGATATTCCGACACATGTCCTAGTGAGTGTGAACTTACTGGAATTTCCGCCCGAACCGGTGCCAGGATGCCCAGACGCGGGACCCAGACACGGGACCCACGGCCGGACGAGCGCAGGAGGCATCACCATGCAGGGCGATCCCGAGGTCATCGAGTTCCTCAACGAGCAGCTCACCGCCGAGCTGACCGCGATCAACCAGTACTTCCTGCACGCCAAGATGCAGGAGAACTTCGGCTGGACGAAGCTCGCCAAGTACACCCGGCACGAGTCCTTCGACGAGATGAAGCACGCCGAGACCCTCACCGACCGGATCCTGTTCCTGGACGGGCTGCCCAACTACCAGCGGCTGTTCCACGTCCGGGTCGGCCAGACGGTCAAGGAGATGTTCGAGGCGGACCGCCAGATCGAGGTCGAGGCGATCGACCGGCTCAAGCGCGGGATCGTGGTGATGCGGGCCAAGAACGACGTCACCTCGGCGAACATCTTCGAGGACATCCTGGCCGACGAGGAGCACCACATCGACTACCTCGACACCCAGCTGGAGCTGCTGGAGAAGCTCGGCGAGGCGCTCTACCTGGCCCAGGTCATCGAGCAGCCGGACTCCTGAGGGCTCAGGCCGCCCGGAGCGGGATCACCGGGGCGACCCTGGGGACCACCGGAACGGCTCCCGGCACCACCGGGGCCGGAACCACCGGAGCCGGGTTCTCCCGGGTCGCGGCCTCCGGGTCCGCGAGACCGAGCTTCGCGGCCAGCCGGGCGGTCGGGCAGGGCCGGGCGCCGTGCTCGCCCAGCATCGCCTGGATCCGGCGCACGCAGGACCCGCAGTCGGTGCCGGCCTTGCAGCCCTTGGCGATCTGGCGCGGGGTGCTGGCACCGCCGTCCATCGCCCGCTTCACCTGGTCCTCGGTGACCGCATGGCACATGCACACGTACATCGCGGACTCTCCCGGTGGGTGAAGCGGAGTGGATCTTGACTAAGGCTTGCCTTAGTTCACTAAGCCTCACCTTACCTGGCGATCCGGGCACGAAGAAGCCCCTCCGGGCTCGGGAACCCCGAATCCGGAGGGGCCTTCGTCACACTCGGTGCCGGCCGGGGCTCACTGCCCCCGGTACATCTCCGCCACCAGGAACGCCAGGTCCAGCGACTGGCTGCGGTTGAGGCGCGGGTCGCAGGCCGTCTCGTAGCGCTGGTGGAGGTCGTCCACCAGGACCTCGTCGCCGCCGCCGACGCACTCGGTGACGTCGTCGCCGGTCAGCTCCACGTGGATGCCGCCCGGGTGGGTGCCGAGCGCGCGGTGCACCTCGAAGAAGCCCTTGACCTCGTCCAGGACGTCGTCGAAGCGGCGGGTCTTGTGCCCGCTGGAGGCCTCGAAGGTGTTGCCGTGCATCGGGTCGCAGATCCACACCGGCTTGGCGCCGGAGGCGGTGACCTTCTCCACCAGGGTGGGCAGGTGGTCACGGATCTTGCCCGCGCCCATCCGGGTGATGAAGGTCAGGCGGCCGGGCTCGCGCTCCGGGTCCAGCTTCTCGATCAGGGCGAGCGCGTCGTCCACCGAGGTGGTCGGGCCGAGCTTCACGCCGATCGGGTTGCGGATCTTCGAGGCGAACTCGATGTGCGCGTGGTCCAGCTGCCGGGTGCGCTCGCCGATCCACACCATGTGGCCGGAGACGTCGTACAGCTCGCCGGTGCGCGAGTCCACGCGGGTCAGCGCGGTCTCGTAGTCGAGCACCAGCGCCTCGTGCGAGGAGAAGAACTCGACGGCCTTGAACTCCTCCGGCTCCACGCCGCAGGCGCTCATGAACGCCAGGGCGTTGTCGATCTCCCGGGCGAGCTGCTCGTAGCGCTGGCCGGCCGGCGAGTTGCGGACGAAGTCCTGGTTCCAGGCGTGCACCTGGCGCAGGTCCGCGTAACCACCGGTGGTGAACGCGCGCACCAGGTTGAGCGTCGCGGCGGACGCGTTGTACATCCGCTTCAGGCGCTCCGGGTCCGGGATGCGGGACTCGGGGGTGAACTCGAAGCCGTTCACCGAGTCGCCACGGTAGACCGGCAGGGTCACGCCGTCGCGGGTCTCGGTCGACTTGGAGCGCGGCTTGGAGTACTGGCCGGCGATGCGGCCGACCTTCACCACCGGCACCGAGGCCGCGTACGTCAGCACGGCGGCCATCTGGAGCAGCGTCTTCAGCTTGTTGCGGATGTGCTCCGCCGAGACACCGTCGAACGCCTCGGCACAGTCACCGCCCTGGAGGAGGAAGGCCTCCCCGCGCGCCACGGCACCGAGCCGGGCGCGCAGCTGGTCGCACTCGCCGGCGAAGACGAGCGGGGGATAGGACGCGAGCTCGGCAAGGGTCTTGCGCAGAGCCTCTTGGTCCGGCCATTCAGGCTGCTGCGCCGCGGGCAGGGACTGCCAGGAGTGGGCAGCCCTCGATGTCTCAGTCGTAGCGGTCACATCGCCAAGGCTACGGGGTGACTGGAGTGGCACGTGACCATTGCCCGAGGGATGAGACGCATCTCGGACAAAAGCGTGACCGCCCTCACCCCTCGCACCGCATCCGCTACGCTCGATCCATGCACGCGCCCCACACCCACTCCTGGTGGTGGGCCTCCCCCCAGGGTGGCCCACAGTTGACGCGTTCCTAGACGAACACGACGGCCGCCCCTCGGGGCGGCCGTCGGCGTCTGAGCAGACGGCCCTCCGGGAGCGGACCTCGCACCCCCACCAGTCCACCCGGAAGGACACCGTTCACGTGACCACCGCCGTCGATCTGCTCGCCCGCCTCACCGCCCCCGGCGCCCCCGCCTTCGCCCTGCTGCACCGCCGCACCCCGCGGCTCAGCCCGGACACCGTCGAGGTGCTGCTGGGCACCGTCGACAGCTACGAGCACCTCGCCGACCTGCCCGTCCGCGGCGGCGCGCCGGCCCAGGGCGGCCCGGTGCACGACCTGCTCGCCCTCGTCCCGTACCGCCAGATCCGCGAGCGGGGCTTCGCGGCGCACGACGACGGGACCCCCCTCCAGGCCCTCTCGGTGGCCGAGCAGTGCACCTTTCCGTTGGCCGAATTCACCTCCGCCCTACCGGAGTTGCCGGTCTCACTCGCCGGCGGCGGGTTCGACGTCGACGACGAGGAGTACGCGGCGATCGTCCGCCGGGTGATCCGGGACGAGATCGGCAACGGCGAGGGCGCCAACTTCGTGATCCGGCGCGACTTCCACGCGACGATGGAAAGCTTCTCCCCCGAACTGGCGCTGACGCTGTTCCGGCGGCTGCTGGAGCAGGAGCGCGGCGCGTACTGGACCTTCCTGGTGCACACCGGGGACAGGATCCTGGTCGGCGCCTCCCCCGAGGTGCACGTCCGGCAGAGCGGCGGCACCGTCGTGATGAACCCGATCTCCGGCACCTACCGCTATCCGGCGGGCGGCTCCGACCTCGACTCACTGCTCCAGTTCCTGCACGACCCCAAGGAGTTGGAGGAGCTCACCATGGTCGTGGACGAGGAGCTCAAGATGATGTGCACGGTCGGCGACCTCGGCGGCCAGGTGCTCGGGCCCCGGCTCAAGGAGATGGCCCACCTCGCCCACACCGAGTACGAACTGCGCGGCCGCACCTCGCTGGACGTCCGCGAGGTGCTCCGCGAGACGATGTTCGCCGCGACCGTGACGGGCAGCCCGGTCGAGAACGCCACCCGGGTGATCAAGCGCTACGAGCCCTCGGGGCGCGGCTACTACTCCGGCGCGCTCGCCCTGATCGGCCGCTCCGCCAGCGGCGGGCAGCTGCTGGACTCGCCGATCTGCATCCGCACCGCCGACATCGACCCGGCCACCGGCCGGCTGGTCGTCCGGGTCGGCGCCACCCTGGTGCGCCACTCCGTCCCCGAGTCCGAGGTCGCCGAGACCCACGCCAAGGCCGCCGGGGTGCTCACCGCGATCGGCGCCCGGCCCACGCCCGCCCGGCTGCCCCACCCGGTCGGGCCCCGGCTCGCCGAGGACCACCGGGTCCAGGCCGCCCTGGACGCCCGCCGGGCCGACCTCGCGCCGTTCTGGCTGCGGATGCAGCAGCCGGCCGAGATCACCGAGACCGAGCCGACCCTGGTCGTGGACGGCGAGGACACCTTCACCTCGATGCTCTCCCACCTGCTCGGCTCGCTCGGCCACCGGGTGACGGTGGCCCGCTACGACGAGCCGGGACTGCGCGCGCGGGTCGCCGCCCACCGGGGTGCCCTGGTGCTCGGCCCCGGCCCGGGCGACCCGGCGCTCGCCGACGACCCCAAGATGGCGCTGCTGCGGCCGGTCGTCGCGGACGCGCTGGCCGCCGTCCGCTCCGGCGCCCGCACCGCGCCGGTGCTCGCGGTCTGCCTCAGCCACCAGCTGCTGACCGCCGAGCTCGGGCTCCCGCTGGGCCGCAAGGCCGTCCCGTACCAGGGGGCGCAGGAGCGCATCGACCTGTTCGGCAGCAAGCGGACGGTCGGCTTCTACAACACCTTCACCGCGCGCTGCTCGGAGGGTGACGCCGCCCGGCTCGCCACCGCGGGCGTCGAGGTCTCCCGGGACGCCGTCACCGGCGACGTGCACGCGGTGCGCGGACCCGGCTTCGCCGGTCTCCAGTTCCATCCGGAGTCGGTGCTCACCCGGGACGGGGTGGACATCGTGGCGGGCCTGCTGCGCGAGGCGACGGCCGCACTGCGCTGAGCCGGGCCGAGCTGCTCTGAGCCGAGCCGGTCGGCCCCGAGTGGACGTTCCCCGCCCGGGGCCGACCGTGCCCCGCCGTCAGACCTCGTCGTCAGACCTCGTCGTCCAGGCCCTGCTCGATCGCGTACCGGACCAGCTCCACCCGGTTGTGCAGCTGGAGCTTCCCGAGCGTGTTCTGCACGTGGTTCTGCACCGTCCGGTGCGAGAGCACCAGCCGGTCGGCGATCTGCCGGTAGGACAGCCCCTTCGCCACCAGCCGCAGCACCTCGGTCTCCCGGGCGGTCAGCCGCGGGGCGGCCGGCTCCGAGGCCGGGGCCGGCTCGGCGGCCAGCCGGCGGAACTCGCCGAGCACCAGACCGGCCAGGCCGGGGGTGAACACCGCGTCGCCGGCGGCCGTGCGGCGCACCGCGTCCAGCAGTTCCTCCCGGCCGGCCGACTTCAGCAGGTAGCCGGTCGCGCCGGACTTCACCGCCTCCAGCACGTCCTGGTGCTCACCGCTGGCCGACAGCACCAGCACCCGGACCGCCGGGTCGTGCGCGACCACCTGGCGGCACACCTCGGCGCCGGGCAGACCGGGCAGGTTGAGGTCCAGCACGACCACCTGCGGGGTGCAGGCCCGGGCCCGGCGGACGGCCTCCTCGCCGTCACCGGCCGTGGCCACCACGTCCAGCCCCGCCTCGGCGAGGTCGCGCGAGACGGCGTCCCGCCACATCGGGTGGTCGTCCACCACCATCACCCGCACCGGCCGGTCGGCGGTCGGCTGATCGGTCATCGGCTGGTCGGTCATTGAGTGGCCTTCCTCGGGGCGCGCAGTTCGACCTCGACGCCCTCACCGGGCGCCGAGTACAGCTCGGCCGTGCCGCCGAGGTCCAGCAGCCGGCCGCGGATGGACTGGGAGACGCCCAGCCGGCCGGCCTGCTCCGCCTCGCCGAGCCGGCCGGGTGCGAAGCCCGGGCCGTCGTCGCGGATGCTGACCGTGACCGCCTCCGGCTCGTCCTCGACCAGGATCCAGGCCCGGGCCCGCTCTCCCGCGTGCCTGCGCACGTTGTCGACGGCCGCACCGACCGCCGCCGCCAGCTCACCCGCCGCCCGGCCGGGCAGCAGCACGGGGGTACCGGGGGCGGAGAGCGTGATCCGCTCGTCCGCGTACGGGCGCAGCAGTGCGGTGAGGTCGCGCGGGGCGTCCGGGTCCGCCGGCTCGGCGGCGTCCGGTCCGGACACGCGCTGGGCCGGCAGCGGACCGCCCGTCATCAGGGCCCGCAGCGCCCGCTCCTGTTCACCCGCCAGCCGGCCCAGTTCGGCGAGGTCCGCGCCGCCCGTCCCCCCGCCCGGCTCCGCGCCGCGCCGCTGGACCAGGGCGAGCACCTGGAGCACGCCGTCGTGGATGTCCCGGGAGAGCCGCTCGCGTTCCCGGGTGGCCGCCTCGACCTGGAGCGCCCGGGTGAGCGTGGCCTCGCTGCCCCGGGCCAGCTCGATCACGTAGCCGATCGCGCAGCCGGCCATCAGCAGCAGCACGATGTTGTGGAGGTTGTCGCCGGTCGGGCCGCCGTGGCCGAGGATGTTGGCGACGCCGATCACCGAGCCCGAGGCCGCCGCCGGGCGCCAGCCGCCCTTCCCGGCGTAGCCGAGCACCGTGCCGGCGGCCCAGATGGTCGGCAGGGTGGGCGCGCCGTGGCTGATCCGGGCCGGGGAGTCGGTCAGGCCGCTCATCACGATGCCGGTGACGGCGAGGGTGAGGTCGGTGCCCAGGACGTACCAGGTGCAGCGCTGCGGATTGGCGAAGGCCCGGGTGCTGGCCAGGGTCCAGAGGGTCAGCGCGCCCATGAAGATCCAGCCGGCCACCGGGTGCAGGAAGTGCAGGTACGAGTTGACGTAGCGCAGCAGGGCGTAGCACAGGGCCAGCACCCGGAAGTAGGAGATCGCCTTCCACAGCGGCAGCTCGACGGACATGCCGCCGGCCGCCACGGTCCCGCCGACCGCGCCGGTTCTGCCGCCGTCGTCCGTCATCCGCCCCGCCCCCGACCTACGCCCGTTCGGGCCGCCGGGGCGGCCCGAACGTCTACTCCGGCTTCTCCGACGTGCCCGGCTCGGCGGTCTTCTCGCCGTCGGCGGCCTTCTCGGCCTTCTCCGCCTCGGCGGCCTCCGCCTTCTCGGCCTTGGCCGCGGCCCGGCGCTCGGCGTCGGCCTTCTTCTTGTCCTCGGCGATCTGCCGCTTGGCGGCGGTCGCGTAGATGTCCACGTACTCCTGGCCGGAGAGCCGCATGATCTCGTACATCACCTCGTCCGTCACCGAACGGAGGATGAACCGGTCGTTCTCCATGCCCTGGTAGCGGGAGAAGTCCAGCGGGCGGCCGATCCGGATGCCGGGGCGG
Organism: Kitasatospora sp. NPDC056651; assembly: GCF_042792155.1. NCBI lineage: Bacteria > Bacillati > Actinomycetota > Actinomycetes > Kitasatosporales > Streptomycetaceae > Kitasatospora > Kitasatospora sp. NPDC056651. The sequence continues at coordinate 23,151 of NZ_JBHTWX010000014.1, forward strand.
ATGCCGAAGTTGGGGATCACCTGGCCGGGCGGCTGCACCTTCTCGGTGTCGATCATGGCGACCGGGATCACCGGGGCGCCGGTGGCCAGCGCGACGCGGGCCAGACCGCCGACCTTGCCGCGGTACAGCTTGCCGTCGGGCGACCGGGTGCCCTCGGGGTAGACGCCGAACAGCTCGCCGCCCTCCAGCACCGCGATGGCGCTGCGGATCGCGGCCTCGCCGGCGCCGCGCACGCCCGAGCGGTCCACCGGCAGCTGGCCGACGCCCTTGAAGAACGCCGCCGTCAGCCGGCCCTTGAGGCCCGGGGTGTTGAAGTACTCGGCCTTCGCGATGAAGGTGACCCGACGCTTGATCAGCGCGGGGAAGAAGAACGAGTCCGAGAAGGACAGGTGGTTGCTCGCGATGATCGCCGCACCCTCGGTGGGGATGTTCTCCTCACCCTCGATCCAGGGCCGGAAGAAGATCCGAAGCAATGGCGCGACGATCATCTTCATCAGTCGGTAGAACAACCCGGGCCTCCTGTTATGCGGACCGGTCGATCCTAATGCCCCGCGGCCGTCCGCCGCGCCCGGCGCCGCCGCCGGGGGTTCGCCCGGCCCCACCGTAAGGGGTGTACGACCCGGCGCGGAGCGTGGGACGATGCGAATCCGCAACGCCCCCGCCAGCGTCCCCTCCCCCAGCGCCACCCGTCCGCGAAGGAGCCCGCCATGCCGTTGCTGCCCGGCGCCGAGCCGTACCACCACCGCGGCGGACCGGTGGGGGTGCTGCTCTGCCACGGCTTCACCGGGTCGCCGCAGTCGCTGCGGCCGTGGGCCGAGGAGCTGGCGGCGGCCGGGTACACCGTCTCGGTGCCGCTGCTACCCGGGCACGGCACCCGCTGGGAGGACATGCAGGTCACCCGCTGGCAGGACTGGTACGCCGCGGCCGAGCAGGAGCTGCTGGCGCTCGCCGAGGAGTGCGAGCAGGTCTTCGTCTGCGCGCTGTCGATGGGCGGCGCGCTGGCGCTGCGGCTCGCCGCGCTGCACGGGCCGACGGTCTCCGGGCTGGTGCTGGTCAACCCGTCGGTGCGTTCGGACACCCCCGTGAGTGTGCTGCTGCCGGTGCTGCGCCACCTGGTCCCCAGCGTGGCCGGGGTCGCGGGCGACATCGCCCGGTCCGGCTCCCCCGAGGTCGGCTACGACCGCACCCCGCTGCACGCCGCCTGGTCGCTGAGCCTGCTGTGGCGGGAGGTCCAGCGGCTGCTGCCGGAGGTGACCCAGCCGGTGCTGCTCTTCCGCAGCCCGCGGGACCACGTCGTCTCTCCGGCCAACTCGGAACTGGTACTGGCCCGGATATCCTCGACCGACGTGACGGAGCGGCTGTGCCAACGCAGCTTCCACGTCGCGACGCTGGACCACGACGCGGCGGAAATATTCGCGGCCGGCCAGGACTTCATCCGACGGCTGACCGCACCCGCGGTGGGCGTCACCCGGGTCGAATCCGACGATCACCATGGCTGAAGGGCCGGAAGTGCACGAGAGCAGCACGGCGGGCGGCGGGGACGAGACTCCCCGCGAGGACGGCGCGACCAAGAACGGCGGGACGGACGCCACCGCCCCGGGCGGCGCACCGACGGACCGTACGGGTCCGGGCGGCGCCGTGACGCCCCCGCCCGCCCAGGACGCCGCCGGGGAGCAGACCGCGGACACCGCCGCCCCGGAGGCCCCCGCCGAGCGCCGTACCCGCCGGGCGCCCGAGCGCAGCCAGGCCGAGCAGGACGAGATCTTCGCCGCCCTGGTGACCCAGTTCGACGACCCGGTCGACCTCAACAACCCCAACTGGCCGGAGGTCGAGAACCTCCGGGCTCAGAACGAACTCAAGGGCCGCCACAAGGACGGCACCGACGGCCGTGGCGACCTGGACGACCTGTCCGGTCTCGCCCCGCAGCCGCGCCCCCGCTCCGGCCACCCGGTGATGCCGGCCGCCGGCGCCGGCCCGCGCGACTTCGAACTGGCCGAGGAGACCGACGAGGGCCACTACGTCCCGCCGGAGCCCCCGCCGCTGCCGGCCGCCGACGTGACCGCCAAGTTCGCCTGGCTGGCGGTGCTCGGCGGCCCCGCCCTGCTGCTGGTCGACGCCGTGGTCTGGCGGGAGATCTCCGGCTGGCCCGCCTGGGTCGGGATCACCGCCTTCCTCGGCGGCTTCGTCACGCTGGTCGCGCGGATGAAGGACCGCGACGAGGACGAGCCGGAGGACCCGGACCACGGCGCGGTCGTCTGACGTCTCGGTCGGCTCGTCGGCCGGCTCCCCGGTCAGCTCCTCGACCGGCTCCTCGGTCAGCTCATCGGCAGTTCGAGGACGGCGAGCACCGGCAGGTGGTCGGTCGCGGCCCGCAGGTCGGCCTCGGTGACGCCGGGCAGCCCGTGCGGCACCCCGCAGCCGAGGACGGTGATCCCGGGCGTGGCGAAGACGGCGTCGATCCGCTGGTAGGGGCGCTCCGGGACGGAGGTGAACTCGCCGCCCCAGGGCGCGGTCGGGTGCCCGTCCTGGAGCCGGGAGGCCAGCAGCCGCCAGCCCGGACCGTCCGGGTGCTCGTTGAAGTCGCCTGCCACGACGCCGAGTTCGGCGATCCTGAGCTGGTCGAGCAGCAGCTCGAACTGCCCGTACCGCTCCTCCTGGTCCAGGCTCAGGTGGCAGCTGGTGACGGTGAACGGCGCCGTGCCGGGCAGTCGCAGCAGCGCGGTGGCGAAGCCCCGGGCGTGCAGGCCGCGGGTCTTGGGCAGCAGCCGGTCGTGCACCCCGAGCGGCTCCACCGCGCCGGGCCGGCCGAGCAGCAGCGGTCCGGCGGCGGTGCGGCCGCCGCCGGCCAGCACCTCGGTCCCGGTGTGCCGGGCCAGCCAGGCGGCCTGGCCCTCGGGCCGCCAGTAGCGCGGCGCCTCCTGGACGCAGACCAGGTCCGGGTCGCAGGCCCGGATCACCCGGGCCAGCGCCCGCCGGTCGTCGCGCAGAGAGCGGACGTTGTAGCTGAGCAGGCGCAGCCGGCCCGGGCCGGACGGCGGCAGCGGTCGGACGGCGGCAGCGGCGGTCTCGACGGTCATGGTCCTCCCCTGGGCGGTCACCGGATCGCTCCGACGGTACGCGGCGGGGCCGGGACGTGCGACGGCGGCGGAGCGTCCGGGATCGGTCGGGGCCCGGTCGCACCGCCGCCGGCGGGCTCGGAGGAAGGGGATCAGGCGGTGCGCGCGAGGTCCGCGGCGCCGACGATGCCGGCGGCGGAGCCCATCGAGGCCAGGACGACCTCGGCGCGCGGGCGGTGCACCCCGCCGGTCAGGTAGTGCTCGAAGGCCTTGGCGACCGGGTCGAGCAGCAGCCGCCCGGAGTCGGAGACGCCGCCGCCGAGGACGAAGACGCCCGGGTCGAACAGCGCGGCGAGGTCGGCCATGCCGCGGCCCAGCCAGTCGGCCAGCTCGGCGTAGCACTCCAGGGCGAGCGGGTCGCCCTCCTCGGCGGCCTGGGTGATGTGGATGCCGCGGATGGTCTCGGCCACGCCGTCGTTGAGCTCCAGCATCCGGCGGCCGCGCCGCGTGTCGGCGGCGGCCTTCTCCCGGCCGTAGCGGCGCAGCGCGCGCCCGGAGCCGTACTGCTCCCAGCAGCCCTTGCCGCCGCAGCCGCAGGCCAGGCCGTCGGGGACCATGTTGAGGTGGCCGATCTCGCCGGCCACGCCGAAGCGGCCACGGTGCAGCCGGCCGTCCAGGACGATGCCGCCGCCGATGCCGGTGCCGACGGTGATCAGCACCATGTCGCGGTGGTCGGCGGCCGCGCCGAAGCTGAACTCGGCCCAGGCGGCGCAGTTGGCGTCGTTCTCGACGACGGTGGACAGGCCGGTGAGCTCCTCGATCCGCCCGCGCAGCGGCTCGTTCTCCCAGTCGATGTTGGGCGCGAAGATCACGGTGGAGCGGTTGCTGTCGACGAAGCCGGGGGCGCCGACGCCCACCGCGGCGACGTCGGGGTGCTCCTCCTTGAGCTCGCGCACGGCCTGCGCGATGGCGTCGACCGCCCACTGGGGGTCGGCCGGGGTGGGCACCCTGGTCCGGGACAGGATCGCGCCCGCCTCGTCGACCACACCTGCCGCGATCTTGGTCCCGCCGACATCGACGCCGATGGTCAGAGCCATGTGTCCCTCAGCTATTCACTCGTTCCGCTGGGCGGAACGCTACCGCCCAACCCGGCCCCCGTACACAGCCTCGCATACATTATCCGAAGGCAATTCCGGAGCCAGCAGGCCGCGATGCTTCAAAAGTCGTATCTAATCCCCCTCTTCGTGACGCACGAGAGCAGCATGATCACACTCCGGAAGTCACGGTTTCACTGCTTGGCGGACGGCCCGTCAGCCTCGTCAAGGCCCGAGCCGAGGTCGCCGTCGAGATCGCCGTCGAGGTCGATCTTCTCGGCCGGCCCGCCCTGGCCCGCGGTCCACCGGCTCTCGTGCCCGGCCACGGCGGCGCGGTAGGCGGCCAGCAGTTCGCTGCCCGCGGTGGCGAGCCCGGTGCCGACGGCGGCCAGGTGGGAATAGACCTCCGGCTGCTGGGTGCGCAGCCGGTCGGCCATCCCGGAGAGCGTGATCAGGGTGGTGGCGCCGGCCTCCTGGGCCTTCTCGCCGAGCGCGCCGGCGAACCGGCGCACCTCGTCCACCAGCGGGCCCAGTTCCGGCCCGAACGGGTTGGACTGCCCGCCGCCCGACCCGGTGCCGCCGGTTCCCGGCTCGGCGTGATCACCGACGGGCTCGGTACGGTCACCGACGGGCTTGGTACGGTCGTCGGCGGTCTCGGTACGGTCACCGGCGGGCTCGGTACGGTCGTCGGTGCTGGTCATCGCGGGCGCCTCCTCGGCTGTGGCCGCACCCCGCGGCCCTCCGGCCCGACGCTACCCGACCGTCCGGACAGCCCGAACAGGCCCGGCCCCCGTGGAACCGCCGTCGAACCCCCGTCAGCCCCGCGGCCAGAGCGCCGGATCCGGCGCGAACCGCACCGAGAGCGCCCCGTCGGCCAGGCCGGCCCCGGCCACCGTGCAGCGGCGCAGCGCGGAGGGCAGGGTGAGCACCCGGCGGTGGGCGCCGAGCCCGACCACCAGGTCGTCGCCCCGGCGGACCAGGTCCAGCTCGGAGCGGTCGGCGCCGGGCAGGTCGAGGTGCCAGACCAGCAGGCCGTCCTCGGCGAGCCGGTCCTCGACCGACCAGGGCGCGGGAGCGAGCCGCTCGGGCCCGTCCCCGTCGCCGTAGAGGCGGTCGGCGAGGGCCTCCAGGGTGACGTCGGTCAGGTCGCCGACCAGCACCGGGGCGTCGGTCTCGGCCGCGAGCCCGGTCAGCTCCTCGTGCCGGCGGCGGGCCAGCGCGGCCAGCCAGGGGTCGGGCGAGGCGGTGGCGGCCTCGGGCAGCGCGCCGTGCACCACCACGGCGTCCGGCCGGTGCCCGTGCAGCGCGAGTCCGGCCCGGATCCGGCGCAGCTCTCCGTAGGGGTGGCCGTCGGCCGGGACGACCAGCCGGACGCTGGTGCCGGGGTCGGTGATCGCGGCGTGGGACTCGGCGAGCGCCGCGGCGGCCTTGGTGCGCCCCTCGTACAGCCAGTCGGCGGGCATCGGGACGCCCGCCAGCCCGGCCAGCAGCGGGCGCAGCGCCCGGGCGGCCTGCCGCTGCTCGGGAACGAGCCGGTCCAGGTAGCGGGCGAGCTGCTCGGGCAGGGCGAGGGCGCCGATCAGTTCGGCGGGCGGCGGCGCGAGCACCACCAGGACGTCCTGGTCGGCGGCGGGCAGGGCGCGCAGCAGGGCGAGCCGGGCGATGCCGGGCAGGGCGGTGAGCTCTTCGGGGTCGAGCTGTTCGGCGCCGAGCAGGTCGAGGGCGGGCTTGAGCCGGCCGGTGAGCGCGCCGACGGCGTAGCGGAAGGCGGCCTGCTCGTCGATCCGGGAGACGGTCAGGCCGGGTGCGTAGCCCAGTGGTTCGGGCTCCAGCCGGGTGCCGAGGGCGGAGTCCAGGGCGCGGTGCGGGTCGTCGGCTGCCAGCAGCCAGGTGCGGTGGCCGCGCCGGGCGGCGTGCAGCGCGGTGGCGGCGGCCACCGTGGGCGCGCCCGCGTCGCCGCTGACCAGGATGGTGCGTGTCGCCGTCATGCCGTGCGGCCCCCCTCGTGCGGTCGGCCCGTCAGCCCTGGGCGGGCTTCTTGCCGTCGGTGTCCTCGACGCGCTTCTTCAGACCGGCCAGGGCGCGGTCGATGATGACCTTCTCGGCCTTGCGCTTGATCATGCCGAGCATCGGGATCTTGACGTCCACGGCGAGCTGGTAGGTCACCTCGGTGCGGCCGCCGGCCAGCGGGGCGAGGGTGTAGGAGCCGTCCAGCGAGCGGAGCATCTGGCTGCGGACGAGGGTCCAGCCGACCTCGCGGTCACCGTCCCAGGTGTAGGCGAGGACGTGCTCGTCGCGGATCGCGCCGGCGTCGAGCAGCAGCCGGACCTGGGCGGCGCGGCCGTCCTGGCCGGTCTCCAGGACCTCGATCTCCTTGACCTCGCCGGTCCACGCCGGGTAGGCGGCGAAGTCGGCGATCACGGCCATGACCGTGGCCTGGGTCGCGTCGATGGTGATGCTCGACCTGGTGTGCTCCGCCATGGAATGGCCCTCCGCCTCGTCCCTCTGCCTGCCGGTCCGGGCCGGGGCGCGCTCGGCCCGGTCCGCCCGGAGCAGGCTATCGCGCCCGGCGGCGGTGATCGGCGACGGGCGGCCGCGGTGCGGCGGGTGCCGGGCGGTGTCCGCGGGACGACGGGCCCCGGGCGGCGGGCGGCGGGGCATGTTACCGGCCGGTCGCCCGACGCTGCCGTAGGGTGCCATTCGAACGACCCGGTCACGGCCTGGTCGGACCCGGCCGGGTGTGACACTTCGAACACCGGAGCCGACCCCCCTGGTCGAAGCTGCCTACCGGGCAGTAACGTCCTGCCGTCCCGCAGCGTCGCGAACGAGGAGCAGTCTTGCTCGACTTCAGCCTTCCGGCCCTCTATCAGGTACCGAGCGGCGGCAACCTCGCCGACCCGGTGCACCGGAACGCCGAGGAGCACCCGGACGTCGCCGTGCTCAGCCGCAAGGTGGACGGCCGGTGGCAGGAGCTGACCTCGGTCCAGTTCCTGGCCGAGGTGCACGCCGCCGCGAAGGGCCTGATCGCCGCGGGCGTCGAGCCCGGAGACCGAGTGGGCATCATGTCCCGCACCCGGTACGAGTGGACGCTGCTGGACTTCGCGATCTGGACGGCCGGCGCGATCACCGTGCCGGTGTACGAGACCTCCTCCGCCGAGCAGGTCGAGTGGATCCTCGGCGACTCCGGCGCGGTCGCCGTGATCACCGAGACCGCCAAGCACGTCCAGGTGCTCGACGAGGTCCGCGACCGGCTGCCGGAGCTGAAGCACACCTGGCAGATCGAGGGCGGCGTGCTGGCCGCGCTGGCCGAGGCCGGCCGGGACGTCCCGGACGCGACCGTCCACGAGCGCCGCCGGATCGCCGGCCCCGACGACGTCGCCACCATCGTCTACACCTCGGGCACCACCGGCCGGCCGAAGGGCTGCCAGCTGACGCACGGCAACTTCCTGGCCGAGTGCGGGAACGTCGTCGAGCAGCTGGCCCCACTGTTCCGGACCGGCGAGAGCTCCGTCCTGCTCTTCCTGCCGCTGGCCCACGTGCTCGGCCGGATCGCCGAGATCGCCCCGGCGATGGCCCCGATCAAGCTCGGCCACGTCTCCGACATCCGGGACGTCACCGCCGAGCTGGCCGCCTTCAAGCCGTCCCTGATCCTGGGCGTGCCCAGAGTCTTCGAGAAGGTCTACAACACCGCCCGCGCCAAGGCCCAGGCCGACGGCAAGGGCAAGATCTTCGACAAGGCCGCCGACACCGCGATCGCCTACAGCCGGGCGCTGGACGCGGGCGGCGCGGGCCTGGTGCTGCGGCTCAAGCACGCCGTCTTCGACAAGCTGGTCTACAGCAAGCTGCGCGCCGCGCTCGGCGGCCGGGCCACCCACGCCATCTCCGGCGGTGCCCCGCTCGGCGAGCGCCTGGGCCACTTCTACCGCGGCATCGGCTTCACCGTCCTGGAGGGCTACGGCCTGACCGAGACCTGCGCGGCCACCGCCTTCAACCCGTGCGACAAGCCGAAGATCGGTACGGTCGGCCGGCCGGTGCCCGGCTGCTCCGTCCGGATCGCCGAGGACGGCGAGGTGCTGCTCAAGGGCCCGCACATCTCCACCGGCTACTGGAACAACCCGCAGGCCACCGCGGACTCCCTCAAGGACGGCTGGTTCGCCACCGGCGACCTCGGCTCGCTGGACTCCGAGGGCTACCTGACCATCACCGGCCGCAAGAAGGAGATCATCGTCACCGCCGGCGGCAAGAACGTCGCCCCGGCCGTGATCGAGGACCGGATCCGCGGCCACGCCCTGGTCGGCGAGGTCATGGTGGTCGGCGACCGCAAGCCCTTCGTCGCCTGCCTGATCACCGTCGACCCGGAGTTCTTCCCGAAGTGGAAGGAGCTCAACGGCAAGCCGGCCGGCGCCACCGTCGCCGAACTCGCCACCGACCCGGACCTGCTGGCCGCCCTCCAGGCCGCGGTGGACGACGGCAACGCGGCCGTCTCGCACGCCGAGGCGGTCAAGAAGTTCCGGCTGCTGGACACCGAGTTCTCCGAGGAGAGCGGCCATCTGACGCCCTCGCTCAAGCTCAAGCGCAACGTCGTGCTGAAGGACTTCGCGGCCGACATCGAGGCCCTGTACCAGAAGTAGGACCGGGAACAGCCGTACGGGCCCCGCCTCTCCGGGAAGGAGGCGGGGCCCCTACGCGTCACCCGGCGGCCGGCCCCTCCAACAGCGAGGTCAGCCGCCCGGCCAGCAGGTCCCAGCGCCAGGAGCGCTCCACCCAGCGCCGCCCGGCCTCCCCCATCCGCCGGCGCAGCTCCTCGTCCCGCAGCAGCCGGACGATCCGCTCGGCCGCCGCCGGGGCCGAGCCGCCGGGCACCACGTACCCGGTCTCGCCCTCCAGCACCGCGTCCGGCGCGCCGCCGGAGTCTCCCGCGACCACCGGCAGGCCGGTCGCCGAGGCCTCCAGGTAGACGATGCCCAGGCCCTCCACGTCCAGCCCGCCGCGCCGGGTGCGGCAGGGCATCGCGAAGACGTCCCCGGCCCCGTAGTGGGCGGGCAGCTCCTCCCACGGCACCGCGCCGGTGAACCGCACCGAGTCCCGGACGCCGGTGGCGTCCACGAGCTTCTCCAGGTCCGCCCGGTACGGGCCGCCGCCGACGATCAGCAGCACCGCGTCCGGCACGTCGGCGAGGATCTGCGGCATCGCCTCGATCAGGGTGTCCTGGCCCTTGCGCGGCACCAGCCGGGAGACGCAGACCACCACCGGCCGGTCCGCCAGCCCCAGCCGGCGGCGCACCTCGGCGCCCCCGGAGGCCGGGTGGAAGGTCGTCTCGTCCACGCCCGGCGGCAGCTGCACCATCCGGCCCGCGGCCCGCGGCCCGACCGCGGCGGCGATCCGGGAGCGGGTGTACTCGCCCAGGTAGGTCAGCACGTCGGTGCCCGCGCCGATCCGGCGCAGCAGCTGCCGGGAGACCGGCAGCTGCGCCCAGGCGGCCTCGTGCCCGTGGGTCATGCCGAGCAGCCGCCCGGCGCCGGCCCGGCGCAGCGTGGGGGCCATCAGCCCGAGCGGGGCGGCGGCGCCGAACCAGACCGAGTCGCACTTCTCCGCGCGCAGGATCTCGGCGGCCCGCCGGGTGACCCGCGGTGTGGGAACCATCACCTTCGTCCGGTCCCGGATCACCGGGAACGGCTGTTCGGCGTCGAACCGGGCCACCTCGCCGCCGTCCCGCCAGGTCGAGGCGTACACCACGACGCTGCCTGCGGGCTGACGGACGGCCATGTTGTGGACGAAGGCCTGGATGCCACCGGGGCGGGGCGGGAAGTCATTGGTGACGATCAAGGTTCTGTGCATCAGGCCACGGCTCGCTCGGTCGGGGGGTGCGCGGTGTACCGCTGGGTGATCCGTACGATAGGTCAACACCACGACCCGCCGGGAACGGAACCGCGCACGGCAACCGTTTGACCCCCGGGTCTGTCCTAGTACCTAGGCCGCTGTCCAGGACGCGGCCCGGGCGTCCGTCGGTACGACGCCTCCGGTGGGACGTACGAGACGAACGAGGGAGCGCAGTGGAATTGGCCCCGGCCACCGAGCCCGGCTCTTCGCGCGGCCGCCTCGGCCGCCCGCTCGGGGCGCTGGCCGCGCTCGGCGCCACCTGGGTGGCCACCCGGGCCCTGCTGGTGCTGCTGACGACCGGCGTGCTGAAGGGGCCCGGCGGCGACGTCACGGCCGACGTCTGGATGATCTACCACGCCTGGTACGGCGTGCTTCAGACCGGCACCTTCCCGTTCGACGACGTGACCTGGCAGTACCCGCCGGGCGCCGCCCTGGTGATCCTGCTGCCGGGCCTGCTGCCGTGGTCGTACCTGGTCTCGTTCTGGGTGATCTGCGGGATCGCCGACGCCGCCGCGGCCGCGCTGCTGGTCCGCACCGGCCTGCGCCGGGGCCGGGCGCTGACCGGCGCCTGGATGTGGGTGGTGGGCGTCCCGCTGCTCGGCCCGATGATCTACAACCGCTTCGACGTCATCGTCACCGCGGTCGCCGTGGCCGGCCTGCTGGCGCTGATCCGCCGCCCGGCGATCGGCGGGCTGCTGCTGGGCCTGGGCGGCATCGTCAAGGTCTGGCCGCTGCTCGGCCTGATCGGCACCCCCTCCGGCCGCCGCACCCGCCGCTCCTGGACGCTGGCCGGCGCCACCGCCGTCTCGATCGGCTTCCTCCTGGCGGCCGGGATGAACGGCGCCTTCGACTTCCTGGCCTTCCAGAAGGACCGCGGCATCGAGGTCGAGTCGCTCGGCGCGCTGCCGCTGCACTTCGCCCGGCTCGCCGGGGGCTGGGACGGCAGGGTCACCATGAACTACGGCTCCCCCGAGATGCTCGGGCCGTGGGTCAGCGTGATCAGCAAGGTGATGATGGCCGGCACCGTGCTGGGCTTCGGCTGGCTGCTGCTGTGGCGCTTCACCTCCAAGCGCCGCAACGCGGCCACCATGTACGACGCGGCGCTGTGCGCGCTGCTGATCTTCGTGGTCACCAGCCGGGTGATCAGCCCGCAGTACCTGGTCTGGCTGGTCGGCGTCGCGGCGGTCTGCCTGACGGTGCGCGGCACCAGCCAGCGGCCGGTGGCGGTGCTGATCCTGCTGGCCTGCCCGCTGACCCAGCTCGAGTTCCCGACCGTGTTCAGCCAGGTCCTGGCCAGCGACCCCCTGGGCGTCACCGTCCTGGCCCTGCGCAACCTGCTGCTGCTGGCCGCGGCCGTGCTCTCCGGCATCCGGCTCTGGCGCTCCACCCGCGGCGAGGCGCCGCTGCCGCCGACCGTGGTGCTGGACCGCGAGCCCGCCGCGCTGCCGGCCGCCGGCTACCCGGTGCGCCCGGGCATCGCCTACGAACAGGACCTGCTGGACGGCATCGACCACCCGGGCGCCCCGGCCCGGCAGCGTCGCTGATCCGGCGGCCTGCGGTCGCACCCGGACGGCCCCCGCGCCCGGTCAGTCCCTGAGCGCCGCCACCCGCTCCAGCCAGAGCCGGGTGAACTCCTCCAGGCCGACGCCCAGCTCGCGGCGCATCAGCCGGTCGGTCCGGCCCTCCCGGTCCTCGCCCTGTCCGTCGGCCGCGCCGACGGCCCGGTAGAAGGCGACCAGCCGCTGCGACCCGTGGTCGCGGGCGATCAGGTCGCAGGCCAGCCAGGACTGCTCGTAGGCCTGGGCGATGCCGGTCGCGCCGGCGGCGAAGGCCCGGTCGGCGGGCAGTGCGGTGGGCAGCGTCCCGGCGGCGACGTCCCGGGCCAGCTCGGGGGCGATCTGCCGCGCGGCGCGGCCCGAGTCGCGGTAGGCGGTCCAGTCCGCGGCGCCCTCGGAGAGCCACATCGGGGTCCAGGCCCGGGTGTCGGCCCTGGTCGCGACGTGGGTGGCCTCGTGGGTGACGACCACCTGGCGGCCGAAGTCGCTGAGCCGCCCGTACACCTCCGGGTTGACCAGCACCCGGTCCGCCGGGGTGTGCCGGGGCGCGCCCGGGGCGGCCACGGTGACCGCCGCCATGCCCGCCCAGTCCGCCGGGTCGCCCTCCAGCAGCCGGGCGAACCGCTCCTCGGTGGCCGGCCGCTCCAGCAGCAGCCGCTCCGGCCAGGCGCGACCCCAGACCTCGGTGACGGCGGGCACCGCCCGGTCCCCCACCGCGACCAGCTCGGCCGGGTCGGGGCCGGCGGCGGGCCCGATGACCAGGCAGTGCGTGCCCGGCGCCGAACGGAGCGGCCCGAAGTCCCACGGCGCGGGCGGCCCGCTCGCGCTCTCCTCGCGCTCGACCCGCCAGCCGTCCCCGGCCAGGGCCAGCTCGATCCGGCGCGGGTACACCACCGGGTACGCGTCGTACCCGGCGATCCGCACCGCCAGGTCGGCGGCGGCGGTCACCCGCTCCGGACCACCGGCCCCGGCGAGCACCACGTTGCGGTACTCCGCCTCGGCCACCGGCAGCCCGGCCCAGGGCGGCGCCGAGCCCGCCCGCCGCGCCAGCGCCCCGGCCACCTCGGCGCGCCGGTCCGCCGACCGCGCCGAGGGCACCGCCGACGGGGCGGCCGGCGGCAACGACAGCTGGGCCAGCCCGCCGGCCGCGAGCAGCAGCGCGCCGCGCCGGGACAGCGGGCGACGGGGACCGGGTATCCGGGGGGAGCCCGACGGCGAGGCGTTCAGAGCCGGACCACCCCGGAGACCGGCATCGCGGTGACGCTCTCGTAGCGGACCTTGGCACCCGGGCGGGGCGCGTGCACGATCACACCGCCGCCGGCGTACATGCCGACGTGGTGCATGTCCCGGTAGAAGATCACCAGGTCTCCCGGTCGCGCTTCGGACAGGCTGATCCGCTGCCCGGCGTACGCCTGGGCCTGCGAGGTGCGCGGCAGGGTCACTCCGGCCTGCCGCCAGCTGTAGTACATCAGACCGGAGCAGTCGAACGCGTTCGGGCCGGTGGCCCCGTAGACGTACGGCGAGCCGATCATCCGCACCGCGGCGGCCAGCGCGGCCGCCCCGCGCTCGGAGGCGGGCGGCGCGGAGCCGAGGTCCAGCCGGTCGGTGCCCCGGGTGGCGCGCCGCTCGGCGTCCCGGGCGTCCTGGGCCGCCAGCCGGGACCGTTCGCCGGAGCCCAGGCCGTTGAGCAGCTTCTGCGCCGTGGCCAGCCGCTGCTGGATCTGCTGCTTGCTGTCGGCGAGCGAGCGGCGGGTCTCGTCCAGCTCGGCGAGCTTGTCGGCCGCCTCGGTGCGGCGCTGGTCGAGCCGGCGCTGGCGGGTGAGCAGCTCGTGCAGGGTCTCCTGCTGGCGCGTGGCGGCCTGGCCCATGGTGCGGGCCCGGGCCAGGTAGCCCTCCGGGTCGGGCGAGAGGATCAGCTGGGCGGTCTGGGTCATCCCGCCGCCGCGGTACTCGGCCCCGGCGACCGTCGCCAGGTCGCCGCGCAGCTGGTTGAGCTGGTCCTGGGCGAGGGCGATCTCCCCCTGGAGGATGGTGGTCTCGCCCTGGAGGCGCCGCTGCGCCTCCTGCGCGGCGTTGTACTTCTCGGACGCCTGCTCGGCCTCGTCGTACAGCTGCTCCACCTGTGTCTTGACGTCCTGGCGGTCGGCCGGGTCCGGATTGCCGGGGGCGGCCTGGGCGCTGCCCCCGGCGGCCACGCCCAGCGCGGTGGCGGCGGCCGCGGTCAGCACCAGCGCCCGGGCGAGCAGTGGGGAACGACGGTGCACGGGCATGGCGGCAGCGGCTCCAATCCTGCGGCGCGGGCCCCCGCCGCCGCACCACTGCGGGCGGCCTTCGAGCGGAAGTCCGGTGGCAGACGTTAGCGAGTCCGGGCAGGCGAGTCCAAACCCCTACCAACCCGAATATTCGACCACTAATCGGACATCAGATCGACCACCCCGGAAAAGCCGCAGGCCCGGCCTCCCCCTGGGGGAAGACCGGACCTGGAAGCGTCCGAGCGGGGATCAGACCCGCACGATGGAGGCCAGCGGCATGTTGGAGACCGCCTCGTAGCGCACCGACGCACCCGGCTTGGGGGCGTGCAGCACCTGGCCGTTGCCGGCGTAGATGCCGACGTGGTGGGCGTCGCTGTAGAAGATCAGCAGGTCGCCGGGCTGGGCCTTGGAGAGGTCCGTGCCGATCCGGGTGCCGGCCCCGGCCTGCGCCTGCGAGGTGCGCGGCAGCGACACGCCCGCCTGGTTGTACGCCCAGACCATCAGGCCGGAGCAGTCGAAGGAGCCCGGCCCGGTGGCGCCCCAGACGTACGGGCTGCCGATCTTGGAGGCCGCGTACGAGAGGGCGGCGGCACCGCGCGAGCTGCCGGCGGCCACCTTCACCGGAGCGGTGGTCGAGGGGGCCGAGAGGTCGCTGCGGCCGTTGTCGCGCGAGGCGCGGTCGGCACCGCCCTGCTGGGCCTGGGCGGCGTCGGCCTTGGCCTTGGCGTCGGCGGCGGCCTTCTGCTCGGCCTGCTGGATCGCCTGGCGGTCCTGCTCGGACAGCGTGTTGAACAGGTCCTGGGCCGCCTTCAGCTTGCCCTGGACCTCCTCCTTGGAGGACTTCAGCTGCTGGGTGGTGGAGTCCAGCTCGGCGAGCTTGCCCTGGGCCTCGGTGCGGTCCTGGTCGAGCTTGCGCTGCTGCTCCTGGAGCTGCTTCAGCTGGTTCTTCTGGCTGTCCCCGGCCTGGTTCAGCGCCCCGGCCTGGTTCAGGAAGGTGTCCGGGCTGGAGGAGAACATCAGCTGGACGGTCGGCGAGATGCCACCGTTGCGGTACTGCTCGCCGGCGATCTCGGCGAGCCCGCCCTGGAGCTCGGTCACCTGGGCCTGCTGACGGGCCACCTGGTCCTGGAGGCCGGAGACCTGCTTCTCCAGCTCCTGCTGCTTCTCCAGCGAGGCGTTGTACTTCTCGGTCGCGACCTCGGCCTGCTCGTTGTACTGGTCGACCTGCTCCTTGACCTGTTCCTTGGTCGGCTGCGGGTCGGCGTGGGCGCCGGACTGCGCGGAGAGGGCGACGGCTGCGGCGGCGAGGCCGGTCATGATCGAGACGCGGGTGCGGCCGGCGGGCTTGGGACGACGATGGGACGCCACGAAGGCGGACTCCTTCTTCCTGCGGCCGCCTACCGGGTGAGCTGACGGGTTCGGGCCGGAAGCATGCCCTACGACGCCTCACGGCCGCTCCCGCGGCCGACCTGGCGCCGATTCACCCCGGAGGAACATGGTTCCCCGGCTCCGCTCCGCAGCGCCCCCGACTACTGGGCTCCCCTGTCGGGCAGGCGCTTCGACCTGCCCCGCTGCCTCGCGAACTCGGCGGGAACCACCGCCGCCACCCAGGCTGGGCGATCGACAGTGCGGTGGTTCGAATCATGACCCTAGTAACTGAACCGTGATCCGTTCAAATCCTTGTCAGAAAAAAGACAGAAGATTACCCAAGTTCTTTTGTGAAAATGACCGATGGTGACCACTGATACACACAAGGCTGATCGGTTCTCAGCATGTGGTCGCGAAAGGGGCGGGAAACCCCAACGCCACCCCCGAGCGGAGGTGGCGCTGATCACAGGGCCGCGAAGGCCCCTCGGGCATGTCGGGCCGTCAGACCCGGCGGATGGTGTTGATCTGCATCGCGTCGGCCTTCATCACCTTCACCACGTCACCGGTGTGCGGCGCGTGGACCACCATGCCGTTGCCGATGTACATCCCGACGTGGTGCATGTCGGGGCCGTAGACCACCAGGTCGCCCGGCTGGGCCTGGTCCAGCGACGGCACCCGGGTCCCGTAGTGGCCCTGCTCCTGCGAGGTGCGCGGCAGCGAGACGCCCGCCTGCCCGTACGCCCAGACCATCAGGCCCGAGCAGTCGAAGGTGGTCGACCCGGTGGCGCCCCACACGTACGGCGAGCCCTGCTTGCCCATCGCCTTGGACACCGCGGTGGCCGCGTAGCCGCTGGCCGCCGGCAGGCTGCCGAGGTCCACCCGGTCGCTGCCGCGCGAGGCGCGGTCGTCCTGCGTCTGCTGGGCCTTCAGCGCGGCGCGGTCGGCGGCGCTGAGCGAGTTCAGCAGGTCCTGGGCGGCCTTCAGCTTGGCGTTGACGTCCGTCTTGGCCTGGTTCAGGTCCTTGGTGGTGGTCTCGAGCGAGGAGAGCACCGCGGCCGCCTCGGTCTTCTCCTGGTCCAGCCGGCGCTGCTGCTCCAGCAGGTTCTTGAGCGCCTCGGCCTGACTGCTGCTGGCCTGCTGGATGGTGGAGGCCTTCTCCAGGTAGCCGGAGGGGTCGGAGGAGAGCATCAGCTGGACGGACGCGTCGATGCCGCCGGTGCGGTACTGCTCGCCCGCCACCTCGGCGAGGCCGCCCTGGAGCTGGGTCATCTCCTCCTGGCCGCGGGCCACCTGGTCCTGCAGCTGGTCGGCCTGCTTGCGCAGCTGGTCGGCCCGCTCCTTGGCGCCGTTGTACTTCTCCGCCGACTGCTCCTGCTCCTGCTGGAGCTGGTCGATCTGCGCCTTGACGTCCGACGTGTTCGGCTGCGGCGCGGCGTGCGCGGCCACCTGGGCGGAGAGGGCGACCGCGGTCGCAGCGGCCGCGGTGAGCACGGAGATCCGTGCGCGGCTCGGCTGCTTGGGACGGCGGTGGGAGGCCAAGTGACCGGCTCCTTCTTCCATCGGACTCACCTGATGGGATGAGATTCCGGAAAATAGGTTTGACACCTGACCCTAGTGAAGTTCTATCCGTTCTGCCACTCCCCCGAAGGCGTGAATTCCGGTCACCACACTGACTTCACGGAACCCGCGCCGACCCCCCGGGACCACGTCCGACCAGGCATCATCACGCCCTGATCCGGACTCAGGGCCGGGCCAGCCGGTTCAGCAGGAGCACCGAGGCCACCGGGCGCGCGCCCGCCTTCCGCACGCCCTCCGCCACCTCCCGGTCGGTGGACACCACCACCACCGGACGCCCCTGCGGCTCGGCCCGGACCAGACGGCGGATCAGCTCGTCGGCCGTCTCCCCGGTCCGGCTGAACCGCACCCGGACCCCGCGCGGCGGCGCCATGATCACCGGAACGTCCAGGTCCTGCCCGTCGAACACACAGGTGACCTCCGCCTGGGTGCGCTGGGCCAGCATCGCCAGCCCGCCCAGCAGCCGGATCCGCTGCTGCTCCAGCGGCAGCGTCGGATAGCCGGTCTTGGTCACGTTGTAGCCGTCCACCACCAGGTGCACCTGGGGGATCGCCAGCAGCTGGTCCAGCAGCGCCGGATCGTCCTCGGCCAGCCCGCGCCGGGCCACGTCGTGCGGCGAGGCCGCCCCCGGCACCACGGCCTCCACCAGGTCCGCCGGACGGATCTGGGAGACCGGCAGCGCCAGCTCCCGCTGGAGCCCCTGGGCCGACTGCAGCACGGTGTCCAGCAGCAGCCGCAGCCGCATGTCCTCGACGCTGCGCCCCTCCCGGGCCGACCGGCGGCCCTGTTCGGCCGCGTTCTCCAGCTCGGAGACCCGGTGCCGGAGCCTGCGCGCCTCGGTCTCGGCCGCGCCGCGCTCGGCCGCGGCCTGCGCCTTCACGGCCTCCAGCTCACCGGTCACCCGGCGGGCCTCCGCCTGCGCCCGGCGGGTGTCGCTCTCCAGCGACCGCACCTTCTTGCGCAGCGACTCGGCCTCCTTGCGGACGCCCTCGGACTCGGCCCGCTGCCGGTCCAGGTCCGCCCGCGCGGAGGCCCGTACCTCGGCCAGCTCGGCCTGGAGCTTCTCCAGCAGCCGGGCCGCCTCCGCGGCCGCGTCCTCGGCACCGGCCCGCTCGGCCTCCTCGCCGGCCTCGGCCACCAGCCGGCTCCAGCCCGCCGAGCGCACCAGGTAGGCGGCGGCCGCGACGTCCATCGGGTCGGCGGCGCTCGGGACGGTGCCCGACTCCAGCGCCTTCACCAGGTCCGGCTGCCCCAGTCGCAGCCGCTCCGCTATCCGCACCCGGAAGGCCGGCTCCGCCTCCAGCGCCGCCGCCAGCGCGGTGGCCGCGTACTTGGCCCGCCGGGCCGGGGTGAACTTGACGTACTGGCGCAGGCTCTGCGGAAGCTCGGCCGGCGGCAGCCCGCCGAGCGCGTCCGAGGCCAGCCCGACCACCCGCCGGCGCACCCCCTCCGGCAGCGGCCGGTCGAGCTTCTCGACGACGCGCTCCGCCTCGGGCGCCGCGGAGCCTTCCGCCACTCCGGCCGCCTCGGCCGGGGCGTCCACCGGGGCCTCGGCCGCAGCGGGCTGAAGCCCCTGGGCTTCGCCGGGCTCCTTCGCTGCGTCCACCACGTCCTCGGCTCCGATCCTGGTCCAGCGGGGTACGGCGGGGGCCGCCCCTGTCGTCACGCTCCGTGCGTCCTGTATCCGTATTGTCCCGTGCGGCGGACGGGCGCGCCGCGCACCTGCCCGCCGCACCGACGGGCGTCAGCCCTGCTCGGCAGGGGCCTCCGTGCCCCCGGCACCCGGGCGGGCCACCAGCTCGACCTGGTCCACCGCGTTGCACCAGCGGCAGCGCACCGACTCGATGGTCTCGCTCAGGACCTCGGTCTCCTCGACCTTGGACTCGCCGGCCAGGTCGAAGTGCAGGAACTCGGTCACCCGCGCGGTGCGGGTCACGTCGAAGCGGGTGAGGTTGCCGCACAGGGTGCAGCGCCAGCGCGTCTCGGCGGTCAGGGCGGGGACGGTCATCGGGGGTCCTCTCGGGTGGTCCCTGGGTGGGCTAGGCGCTCCCCACGGAGCCCCGGCATCGGCGGCGGGAGGCGGGAATGCCCGCCCCAAGCCTATTGCCTGGGGCAACCGCCGCGACCACCGGTTGCCCGAACAACCGCACTGGTCCACCTGCCGTAAACCGTCGTGTCACCTGCGGCGCCCGGAGGGATGCTTGGCCGCATGGCGCTCGCGGCCTCCGACCACACCGCCGCCCGGGGCGACCGCCCGGCGGCGGCCGCACCGGTGGTCAGCTACGCCCTGATCGCGCTCAACACCCTGGTCTTCCTGCTCGGCCCGGCCGCCGGGCTCAACCCGCTGTACGGCTCCGGCCCGACCCGGGTCTGCGCGGAGCAGCGGTACGAGCAGCGCTGGGGCGCCGTCCCGGCCGAACTGCTGGCCGGACGACCGCTGACCACCGAACAGCTGGCCGAGGCCCCCGACCCGGTCCCCGGCTGCCCGGCCGCCCCGACCCCCGGCAAGCACCCGGCCCTGTCCGTCCTCACCGGCCTCTTCCTGCACGCCGGCTGGCTGCACCTGCTGGGGAACCTGCTCTTCCTCCACGTCTTCGGCCCCACCGTCGAACGGCGGCTGGGCCGGGCCCGCCACGCCGTGTTCTACCTGGCGGCCGGCTGCCTGAGCACGTACGGCTTCGCGCTCGCCGAGGCGCATTCGCCGGATTCCACCCGGGTGCTCATCGGGGCCTCCGGAGCGATCTCCGCCGTCCTCGGCGCCTATCTGCGCTTCCATCCCCGGGCCCGGGTGACCACTCTGGTCCCGCTGCTGTTCTTCCTGCCGCTGCGCTTCCCCGCCTGGCTGGTGCTCGGCCTCTGGTTCGCGCTGCAGTGGTGGTCGGTGCACTCGGCCGGCCCGGGGGTGGCGTACCTGGTCCACGTGATCGGCTTCTGTGCCGGGTTCCTCTTCGCCTGTGCCGGGGCCCGCCACCCCCCGCGACGACCCGGCTGACGCCCGATACGCTGGCGGCACCTCACAAAGGAGCCCGAACAGTGATCACCGCCATCGTCCTGATCAAGACCAGTGTCGACCGCATCCCGGAGATCGCCGAGGCCATCGCCGCCATCGAGGGCGTGAGCGAGGTCTACTCGGTGACCGGCGGCTACAACCTGGTGGCGATGGTGCGGGTGCGCCGGCACGACGACCTGGCCGAGGTCATCCCGGGCCGGCTCAACAAGGTCCCGGGCGTGGCCGACACCGAGACCCAGATCGCTTTCCGCACCTACTCCCAGCACGACCTGGAAGCCGCCTTCGCCCTCGGCCTGGACGAGTAGCGGTCAGCCCGCGCGCCGGGTGTCGGCGACGCAGCGCCCGCCCTCGTTGCGGTAGTTCCAGGCCGCGCCGTCCGTGACCAGCTCCCGGACGGCGGTCAGGAAGCGGTCGACGTGCTCGTCCGGAGTCCCGGCGCCGAAGCTCACCCGGATCGCGTTCAGGCTGCGCTCGCCCGGCAGCGAGGGCTCGGGCGCCCCGCACTCGGACGGGGCCACGTCCTCGTCGCCGAGCAGGGTGCGCACCAGCGGGTGGGCGCAGAACAGGCCGTCGCGCACCCCGATGCCGTACTCGGCGGACAGCGCGGCCGAGAAGTGCGAGCTGTTCCAGCCCTGGACGACGAAGGACAGCACGCCCACCCGGGCGGAGTCGGCCCCGAACAGGTTGAGGACCTTGACCTGCGGGATCCCGGCCAGCCCGGCCGTCAGCCGGGCGATCAGCTGCTGCTCCCGGGCCTCCAGCGCGTCGAAGCCGGCCTCGGTCAGCGCCCGGCAGGCCGAGGCGATCGCGTAGGCGCCGATGACGTTCGGCGAGCCGGCCTCGTGCCGGGCCGGACCGGTGTGCCACTGCACGGCCACCGAGCCGTCGGTCTCCCGGGCCACCGTCCGGGTCGCCCCGCCGCCGGCCAGGTACGGCTCGGCCGCGTCCAGCCAGTCCGCCCGGCCGGCCAGCACCCCGGCGCCGAACGGCGCGTAGATCTTGTGGCCGGAGAAGGCGATCCAGTCGACGTCCAGCTCGCGCACCGAGACCCGGTGGTGCGGCGCCAGCTGGGCGGCGTCCAGCACCACCCGGGCGCCGTGCCGGTGGGCGGTCTCGGTCAGCTCGGCGACCGGCCACAGCTCGCCGGTCACGTTGGAGGCGCCGGTGACGCACAGCAGCTTGGGGCCCTCGGGCGCCTCGGCGAGCGCGGCGTCCAGCGCGGCCACCGCCTCGGCCCGCGAGCGCGGCGCCCGCAGGTAGGTGACGTCCAGTCCGGCGTGCGCCCAGGGCAGCAGCGAGGCGTGGTGCTCGGTCTCGAAGGCGAACACCCGGGTGCCGGCCGGAAGGGCGGCGGCCAGCAGGTTGAGCGAGTCGGTGGTGGCCCGGGTGAAGACCACCTGGTCGCCGTCGCGCAGGTCGAGGAACTCCTCGACGGTGCGGCGGCTCTGCTCGAACAGGTCGGTGGACAGCTGCGAGAGGTACCCGGCCCCGCGGTGCACGCTGCCGTAGTACGGCGCGTAGGCGGCGACGTCGTCCCACACCCGCTGGAGCGCCGGCGAGCTGGCCGCGTAGTCGAGCGCCGCGTAGCCGACCTTCTCACCGCTGGCGAGCGGGACCTGGACGTCGGCGCCGAGGACGGCGAGCGGGGCGCAGATTTCGGTGGCGGTGGAAGACATGAGGATGCACTCCTTCTACGGGTGAGGGACCCCGGGAGTGCGATTCGTCCGGTGTCCGCGCTTGTCGCACGGACGGTTTGCCGTGACGACCCGGTCCTCACCCAGGGCACCCCGCCACGGACGGAGGGTTGCCGGACAGCAAGCTGGGGCTTGGCGCTGTCACTCATGACCTGGCGAAGACTCTAGGTCCCGTCCAGCGGGCGGTCAAACGGCCGTCCAGTATCCGGACACAGCATGGAAGCCCGCACCGGCGTACCGGCACGGGCTTCCAAGTACCGTCTCAGGAACGGCTGGTGGCCTCCGACCAGCGCCGCAGCAGGTCCCGCGCCGCGCCGGAGTCGATCGCCTTCGCGGCGCGCTCCATGCCCGCCGCCAGCTGCTCGGCGAGCGGCGCCTCGCCCAGGTCCAGCACCACCAGCGCCGCGGCCGTGTTCAGCAGGACGGCGTCCCGCACCGGCCCGTGCTCGCCCGCCAGCACCCGCCGCGCCACCTCGGCGTTGTACGAGGCGTCCGCCCCGCGCAGCGCCTCGATGCCGACCAGCTCGATGCCGACGTCCCTCGGGTCGAAGGTGGTCTCGGTGACCACCCCGTCGCGCACCAGCCACACCTGCGAGGTGGTGGTGATGGTCAGCTCGTCCAGCCCGTCGTCGCCGCGGAAGACCAGCGCGGTCGCGCCCCGCCGGGCCAGCACCCCGGCGATCAGCCCGGCCAGCCGGGTGTCGAAGCAGCCGATGGCGTGCGCGGTGACCTTCGCCGGGTTGGTCAGCGGGCCGAGGATGTTGAAGGCAGTCGGCACCCCGAGGTCGACCCGCGCGGTGGCGGCGTGCCGCATCGAGGGGTGGAACTTCGCCGCGAAGCAGAAGGTGAGCCCGACCTCCTCGGCCACCTCGGCCACCCGCCGGGCCGACAGGTCCAGCGCCACCCCGAGCTTCTCCAGCACGTCCGAGGAGCCGCTGGTGGAGGAGGCCGACCGGTTGCCATGCTTGATCACCTTGGCCCCGGCGGCCGCCGCGACGATCGCCGACATGGTGGAGATGTTGACGGTCTTGGCCCGGTCGCCGCCGGTGCCGACGATGTCCACCGCCGGGCCGGGGATGTCCAGCGGCTCGGCGTGCTCGTACATCGCGTCGACCAGGCCGCTGATCTCCTCGACCGACTCGCCCTTGGCCCGCAGCGCGACCATGAACCCGGCCACCTGGGCGGGGGACGCCTCGCCGCTCATGATCCGGCCCATCGCCCACGCGGTGGACGAGCGGTCGAGGTCCTCCCCCTTCAACAGCGCCGTCAGGATGTCCGGCCAGGAGCGGACCACCTGCGCGGGGTCGCTACCGCCGTTCGCAGGGTTCACGTTCACCATGGCTGACTCCAGCTGTTGTCGGTTCCCCCGCTCCGGGGGGACGTCCGTACGGATGGAGCCAGCCTATCGAGCGAAGCGGTCGCTTCTCCCCTTGTTCTTCCGACCCTTGTTCTTCCGGCCCTTGTTCTTCCGACGACCGCCGGGGCCGCGGTCAGCGGACCGCCGGAGCGCGCTTCGCCAGCCGGGCCCGCAGCAGGGTGGCCACCGCCTCGGCCAGGGCCACCGGGTCCACCGGGCGGGAGATCGCCGCGTCGGCCCTGCTCCAGGCGGCGAGCCAGGAGTCCTGCGGCCGGCCGATCAGCACCAGCACCGGCGGGCAGCCGTAGATCTCGTCCTTGAGCTGGCGCCCGAGGCCCAGCCCGCCGGCCGGCACCGCCTCTCCGTCCAGCAGGCAGAGGTCCACACCCCCCTTCTCCAGCGCCTTGAGCACCGCGGGGGTGGTCGCGCACTCCAGGTAGGACAGTTCCGGAAGATCCTCGGCGGGCCGACGGCCGAGCGCCGTCAGCACCTGCTCGCGGGTGTTGCGGTCGTCGCTGTAGACGAGGACGGTGAGCGTCTCATCGGTCGTGTACGCCATGGGCCCTGCTCCCTCAAGTGTGATCCGGACCACGTTCGCCTGATCCGGATGCTACTCCCGATCACCCGCCGCCGAGTCCCCCTCGCGCAGGATCCCCCTCGGCCGTCGCGCCCCGGGCTCACCCGCCCGGAGGACGGCCCGTCACCCGACCCCGCCCGGTCCACCCGTACGGCCGACCCGGGGGCGCTCTCCCTTATCTCCCGGGACTGCTCCGACCGTGCAACGACGCGCTGGGCAAGGGGGTCGTAAGCTGCTCCGAGGAACCATCAGAAAAGGGACGCTCCGCTGCTCAGCTCCCGTCCGGACCCTCCACCGGCCGCCAAGCGGGCATACCGCACGCACCGGACACTCCGAGGGACACCCCCCGACGTGAAGACGGAATAAGGGACCGACATAATGTCCGTCGTGGCGACAGCAACAGCAGTAGAAACCGGGCACGCGCACGGATCGGTCAACCGGCCGAACATGGTCAGCGTCGGAACGATCGTCTGGCTCAGTTCCGAGTTGATGTTCTTCGCGGCCCTCTTCGCGATGTACTTCACGCTCCGCTCCGTCAAGGGGCCGGAGTTCTGGACCGAGAAGGCCCACGCCCTCAACGTGCCTTTCTCCTCGGTCAACACCACCATCCTGGTGCTCTCCTCGCTGACCTGTCAGCTCGGCGTGTTCGCGGCCGAGCGCGGTGACGTGAAGAAGCTCCGGGCGTGGTTCATCCTCACGTTCGCCATGGGCGCGGTCTTCATCGGCGGCCAGGTCTTCGAGTACACCGATCTGGTCAAGAAGGACGGCCTGTCGCTGTCCTCCGACCCGTACGGCACGGTGTTCTACCTGACCACCGGCTTCCACGGGCTGCACGTGACGGGTGGTCTGATCGCCTTCCTGCTGGTCCTGGGACGGACGTACGCAGCCAAGCGCTTCACGCACGAGCAGGCCACCGCCGCGATCGTCGTGTCGTACTACTGGCACTTCGTCGACGTCGTGTGGATCGGCCTGTTCGCGACCATCTACCTGATCAAGTAACCAGCTGATCAGGTCGCTGGCCACCGGCTGCGGCCCCCGCCCTCACCGGCGACGGGCCGCTTCTGCCGGTGCCGACGCTCCCACCGACCGACCGCGCGCGCAGCCCTAGACGGGCAGCCTCGTGCCGGCCAGACCGGCCGCCGGGTGCACCCACCAGTCGACCAGATCCTGACACCGGGGTTATTCCGTGAAAAAGCTCTCCGCACGACGGCGCCACCCATTGGCGGCGCTGGTCGTCCTACTTCTCGCCCTGGCGGCAACCGGGGGGCTGTACGCCGCGTTCGCGCCCGCCGACAAGGCGCAGGCCGAGGTCGCCGCGCAGTCGCTCGCGATCGATGAGGGCAAGAAGCTCTTCTCCGTGGGCTGCTCCTCCTGCCACGGCCTGAACGGCCAGGGCAGCAGCGACGGTCCGAGCCTGGTCGGCGTCGGCTCGGCCGCTGTCGACTTCCAGGTCGGCACCGGCCGCATGCCGGCCCAGCAGCCCGGCGCCCAGGTCCCGCGCAAGAAGAACATCTACTCGCAGGGCGAGATCGACCAGCTCGCCGCCTACGTCGCCTCCCTCGGCCCCGGCCCGGTGACCCCGAAGGAGGAGCAGTACACCTCGACCAACCCCGAGGACCTGTCCAAGGGTGGCGAGCTGTTCCGCACCAACTGCGCCCAGTGCCACAACTTCTCCGGCCAGGGCGGTGCCCTGACCAAGGGCAAGTACGCCCCGTCGCTCGAGGGCGTGGACGCCAAGCACATCTACGAGGCCATGCAGACCGGCCCGCAGAACATGCCGTCGTTCCCGGACACCACCATGCCCGAGGAGCAGAAGAAGCAGATCGTGGCCTTCGTCCGCCACACCACCAACGATGAGCCCAACCCCGGCGGTCTCACCCTGGGCAGCCTCGGTCCGGTGACCGAGGGTCTGTTCGGCTGGATCTTCGGCCTCGGCACGCTCATCGCGGTCGCGATCTGGGTCGCCGCCCACACCACCAAGGCCAAGAAGTCATGAGCCACGACATGTCAGAAGAGAAGCTCCCGGAGCCCCACGGCTCCGCCGGCGAGGTCGCCGACCACGGCAGCCCGTTCGCCGACCCGGGCCTGCCGGCCCACGAGCCCCGTCGCACCGACATCGACGAGAAGGCCGCGTCGCGTGCCGAGCGCCAGGTCTCGCTGATGTTCGTGGTCTCGATGCTCGCCACCATCGGCTTCATCGCCTCGTACGTGGCCATCGACCCGGACAAGATCGTCTACATCTTCCCGCTCGGTCACGTCAGCGCGCTGAACTTCGCGCTCGGCCTGACCCTGGGCGTCGCGCTGTTCATGATCGGCGCGGGTGCGGTCCACTGGGCCCGCACCCTGATGTCGGACGTCGAGCTGCCCGCCGAGCGTCACCCGATCGAGGCCTCCGACGAGGTCCGCGCGGACGTCATCGAGCAGTTCAAGACCGGCGCCGGCGAGTCCGGCTTCGGCCGCCGCAAGATGATCCGCAACACCCTGATCGGCTCCATGGCGCTGGTCCCGCTCTCCGGCGTGGTCCTGCTCCGTGACCTCGGCCCGCTTCCCGAGAAGAAGCTCAAGGAGACCGGCTGGAAGGAGGCGACCGAGGCCAAGCCGCTGCCGCTCATCAACATGAACACCATGCAGCCGATGAAGCCCGAGGACATCACCATCGGCTCGCTGACCTTCGCCATGCCGGAGGGCCTGTCCACGCACAGCGAGGACTTCCAGCAGCGGATCGCCAAGGACGCCCTGATGCTGGTCCGCATCGCGCCCGAGGACATCAAGGACGACAAGTCCAAGGATCTGGGTTTCGAGGGCATCCTCGCCTACTCGAAGATCTGCACCCACGTCGGTTGCCCGATCAGCCTGTACGAGCAGCAGACCCACCACGCGCTCTGCCCCTGCCACCAGTCGACCTTCGACCTGGCGGACGGCGCCCGCGTCATCTTCGGCCCGGCCGGCCACCCGCTGCCGCAGCTGAAGATCACTACTGACGAGAAGGGCAACCTGGTCGCCACCGGCGACTTCGCTGAGCCCGTCGGCCCGAGCTACTGGGAGCGTGCTCGATGAGTAGCGCGAGCAGCACCACGACCGGTGCCGCCAAGCCCTCCAGCACGCGTGAGAAGCCCGCCAACAAGTGGGAAGCCGCGGCTGACTGGACGGACGGCCGGGTGGGGATCTACTCCCTCGCCAAGGCCAACCTGCGGAAGATCTTCCCGGACCACTGGTCCTTCATGCTGGGCGAGATCTGCCTCTACACGTTCGTCATCATCATCCTGACCGGTGTCTACCTGACGCTGTTCTTCAAGCCCTCGATGGCCGAGGTCGTCTACGACGGCTCGTACGTGCCGCTCAAGGGCCTCCCGATGTCCGAGGCGTACGCCTCCACCGTGGACATCAGCTTCGAGATCCGCGGCGGTCTGCTGATCCGCCAGATCCACCACTGGGCCGCCCTGGTCTTCGTGGCCGCGATGCTCGTGCACATGCTGCGCGTGTTCTTCACCGGCGCGTTCCGCAAGCCCCGTGAGATCAACTGGGTCTTCGGCTTCCTGCTGCTGGTCCTGGGCATGTTCGACGGCTTCTTCGGCTACTCGCTGCCGGACGACCTGCTGTCGGGTACCGGTATCCGCTTCATGGAAGGCGCGATCCTCGCCGTCCCGCTGGTGGGCACCTACATCCAGATGTTCCTGTTCGGCGGCGAGTTCCCCGGCCACGACATCATCCCGCGGTTCTTCACCATCCACGTGCTGCTGATCCCCGGCATCATGCTCGGCCTGCTGGTCGCGCACCTGATCCTGGTCTTCTACCACAAGCACACCCAGTGGGCGGGCCCGGGCAAGACCGAGAAGAACGTCGTCGGCATGCCGCTGATGCCGGTCTACATGGCCAAGGCCGGTGGCTTCTTCTTCCTGGTGTTCGGCATCATCGCCGCCATCTCGGCGATCGCCACGATCAACCCGATCTGGTCGGTCGGCCCGTACCGTCCGGACCAGGTGTCGACCGACGCCCAGCCCGACTGGTACATGGGCTTCTCCGAGGGCCTGATCCGCGTCATGCCGGGCTGGGAGATCGGCCTGTGGGGCCACACCCTGAACCTGGGTGTCTTCGTCCCGCTGATGATCTTCCCGCTGGTCCTGGTCGCCATCGCGGTCTACCCGTTCATCGAGAGCTGGGTCACCGGCGACAACCGCGAGCACCACATCCTGGACCGCCCGCGCAACGCCCCGGTCCGCACCGCCCTGGGTGCCGCCTGGATCAGCCTCTACCTGGTGCTGCTGATCGGTGGTGGCAACGACCTGTTCGCCACCCACCTGCACCTGTCGATCAACGCGATCACCTACTTCGTCCGCGTCGGCTTCTTCGTCGTCCCGGTCGCGGTCTTCATCATCACCAAGCGCTGGTGCCTCGGCCTCCAGCGCCGTGACAAGGAGAAGGTGCTGCACGGCCGCGAGACGGGCGTCATCAAGCGCCTGCCGCACGGCGAGTTCGTCGAGGTGCACGCCCAGCTGCCGCAGGGCGACCTGCACAAGCTCACCGCGCACGAGCAGAACCAGCCGATCGAGCTGCCGGCCCAGACGGACGAGAACGGCGTGGCCCGCAAGGCCGGCGCCCTCACCCGCGCCCAGGCCAAGCTCTCCCGCGGCTTCTACGGCGAGGGCAGCCAGATCCCCAAGCCGACCTCCGAGGAGCACCACGAGATCACCAGCGGCCACGGCCACCACTGATCCCGTAGGCACCACCGCGTCACCCCGAGGGCCGCTGACCAGAGTTCATCTGGTCAGCGGCCCTCGGGCCTTTGTGTACCCGCCGCCCGCGCCACCAGGAGCCCCCGTGCAGCTCTCCGTCGACCCCGCCTCCGCCACTCCCCCGTACGAGCAGATCCGCGCCCAGATCGCCGAGCGGGCCCGCTCCGGCGAGCTGCCGACCGGGCTGAAGCTGCCCACCGTCCGGGCCCTGGCCGAGGAGCTGGGGCTGGCCGCCGGCACCGTCGCCCGGGCCTACCGCGAGCTGGAGGCGGACGGCGTGGTGGAGACCCACGGACGGCGAGGCACGCTGATCGCCGCCACCGGGGACGCCGCCCACCGGCTGGCCGCCGAGGCCGCCGCCGAGTACGCGGCCCGGGCGAGCCGGCTGGGCCTCTCCGCCGCGGAGGCCCTGGCCGCCGTGGACACCGCCCTGCGACTGGCCTACCAGGAGCGTTAGGGGCCGGCCCGTCAGAGCTCGGGGCGGATCATCCCCGAGGCCGGGGACTGGGAGGCCGGCGCGGTGGTGCTGACGGGCTGTCCGGAGGCACTGTGCTTGAGCCAGTCCGTCCAGCCGACGTTCCAGTCCCCGAAGCCGTTGCCGAAGGGCTCCATCGCGCCGCCGCGGCTGTTCACCACCGTCACCAGGTCCCCCACCCGGGTGTGCTGGTAGAACCACTGCGCGTTCTCGGTGCTCATGCCGGTACAGCCGTGGCTGACGTTCTCCAGGCCCTGCGAGCCGACCGACCAGGGCGCCGCGTGGACGTACTCGCCGCTCCAGGTCACCCGGGTGGCCCACTGCACGTCCAGGTCGTAGGCCTCCGAGCTGCCCGCCGCTATGCCGATGGTCTCCCCGTTCATCCGGACCGACCGCTCCTGCCCGAGCACCACCTTGACGCCGTTGCGGGTGTCGAAGCCGGGCTTGCCGGTGGTGACCGGGATGGTCCGCAGCACCTCGCCGCCGCGCTTGAGGGTGAGCACGTGGGCGGACGCGTCGACCACCGACTCCACCCGCTCGCCGATCCGCAGCTTCAGCGAGCTCCGGTCGCCGCCGTAGAGGCCGTCGGCGATCCGGCTGCCGGTGCCGTCGAAGGCCAGCGAGACGGTCGTACCGGCCGGCCAGTAGTCCTCGGGGCGGAAGTGCAGGTTCTTGTCGTCCACCCAGTACCAGGCGCCGTTGACGGCGGGCTGGGAGCTGACCGTCAGGGCCCGCTCGACCTCCTGGCGGGCCTGCGGGTCCTTGACGTCCTCGGAGAGCTGCACGGTGAGCGGCTGGCCCACCCCGTAGACGCCACTGCCGGAGGAGTCCGGGCCGAGCTTGGCGGTGAGCTGGCGCTGGGCCTCGACGGTGCTGAACTTCGCGGTGGTGTCGCCGCGGCCGCCCTTGCCGTCGTCGGCGGAGATCCGGACGGAGTACGCGGTGGAGGCCTTCAGCCGGCCGGTGGTCTGCCAGCTGCGCTGGTCCTCGGCGAGCTTCCCGGCGACCACCCGGCCGTCCGGTCCGACCACGGTGACGTCGGTGAGCCGACTGCCCTGGACGGCGGTCACGGTGACCGGCTGGGAGGGGTCGGCCTTGCCCTCCGCCGAGAGGTGGACCAGCGGGGCCGCGTCGATCCGGTGCGGTCCCCCGGTGGTGCGGTCGCCCTCCCCCGAGGTGCAGCCGGCCAGCGGGGCCAGTACTGCGAGGGCCAGCGAGATGCCGCCGAGAGCTGCGATTCCGCGTCTGTCGGGCATGACCGCCTCCGAAGGTTTCGCACGATTGATCAGATCGTAGGAACCCGCCCGGGCGAAGCGACATCCGAGGGACCCCCGGTTCACCCACCGGAGTGAGGCCGTCACCCCGGGGGACGCAGCAGGGCCGGTCCCCCCGTGCGGGAGGACCGGCCCTGGTGCCGGAAGCGGAGAACCCTACTGGTTCTGGTTCTCGCCCCGGTAGAACTCGAAGACCCATCCGAAGATGCCGATCAGGATGATCGGAGCGGCCCAGAACATCAGCCACCAGCCGAAGATCACGCCCATGAAGGCGAGCGCGCCGCCGAGCGCGAGCGCGAGCGGCTGCCAGCTGTGCGGGGCGAAGAAGCCCAGCTCGCCGGAGTCGTCCGCGACCTCGGCCTCGGGGTTGTCACCCGCGCCGCTGTCCACCCGGCGGGCGGTGAAGGCGAGGTAGTACCCGATGAAGGCGCAGAGGCCGAAGGCCAGGAACAGCGCCGTGGTGCCGGCCGCCTCGATGCCCTTGTCCGAGTGGTTGGTCCACAGGCCGTAGGTCACGGCCATGGCCAGCACGAAGACGGACAGGCCCAGGAAGATCTTTCCCTGTTCCTTCATCAGGCGTCGCCCTCCTTCTTGCCCTTGCCCAGCTGCGGAGCGTCGTACTTCGCCGGGGTCACACCGGCGAGGTGCTTGGCCGGCTCACCGTGGTTCTCCAGGTAGTCCAGCGCGGCGATCTCCGGGTGGTGGAGGTCGAAGGCCGGGGATTCGGAGCGGATCCGCGGGAGGGTGAGGAAGTTGTGCCGCGGCGGCGGGCAGGAGGTCGCCCACTCCAGCGAGCGGCCGAAGCCCCACGGGTCGTCCACGGTGACCTTCTCGCCGTACTTGGCCGTCTTCCACACGTTGTAGAGGAACGGCAGCATCGACAGGCCGAGCACGAAGGAGCCGATGGTCGAGACGGTGTTCAGGGTGGTGAAGCCGTCCGAGGCCAGGTAGTCGGCGTAGCGGCGGGGCATGCCCTCCGCGCCGAGCCAGTGCTGCACCAGGAAGGTGGTGTGGAAGCCGAAGAACAGCGTCCAGAAGGTGATCTTGCCGAGGCGCTCGTCCAGCATCTTGCCGGTCATCTTCGGCCACCAGAAGTGGAAGCCGGCGAACATCGCGAACACGACGGTGCCGAAGACCACGTAGTGGAAGTGGGCGACGACGAAGTACGAGTCCGAGACGTGGAAGTCGATCGGCGGGGAGGCCAGCAGGACACCGGTCAGACCACCGAAGAGGAAGGTGACCAGGAAGCCGACCGTCCAGAGCATCGGGGTCTCGAAGCTCAGCGAGCCCTTCCACATGGTGCCGACCCAGTTGAAGAACTTCACACCGGTCGGGACCGCGATCAGGAAGGTCATGAACGAGAAGAACGGCAGCAGTACCTGTCCGGTGACGTACATGTGGTGCGCCCACACCGTCACCGACAGACCGGCGATCGCGATGGTGGCCGCGATCAGACCGGAGTAACCGAACATCGGCTTGCGGCTGAAGACCGGGATGATCTCGCTGATGATGCCGAAGAACGGCAGCGCGATGATGTACACCTCGGGGTGGCCGAAGAACCAGAACAGGTGCTGCCAGAGCATCGCCCCGCCGTTGGCCGGGTCGAAGACATGGGCACCGAACTTGCGGTCCGCCTCCAGGGCGAACAGCGCGGCGGCCAGCACCGGGAAGGCCAGCAGGATCAGCACGGCGGTCAGCAGGGTGTTCCAGACGAAGATCGACATCCGGAACATCGTCATGCCGGGCGCGCGCATGCAGATGATGGTGGTGATGAAGTTGACCGCACCGAGGATCGTGCCGAAGCCGGAGAAGGCCAGGCCCATGATCCACATGTCGCCGCCGATGCCGGGCGAGTGCACCGCGTCGGACAGCGGGGAGTAGGCGAACCAGCCGAAGTCGGCGGCACCGTTCGGGGTGACGAAGCCCGCCACCGCGATGATCGAGCCGAAGAGGTACAGCCAGTACGCGAACATGTTCAGACGCGGGAACGCCACGTCCGGGGCGCCGATCTGCAGCGGCATGATCCAGTTCGCGAAACCGGAGAACAGCGGCGTCGCGAACATCAGCAGCATGATCGTGCCGTGCATCGTGAACGCCTGGTTGAACTGCTCGTTCGACAGGATCTGGGTCCCGGGACGAGCCAGCTCGGCGCGCATGACCAGGGCGAGGATGCCACCGATCAGGAAGAAGGCGAACGACGTGCCCAGGTACAGGGTGCCGATCGTCTTGTGGTCAGTGGTGGTCAACCACTTGATGATGGTCGAACCCGGCTTCCGGGTCCGCTGCGCCCCGACCGTGACGGCACCGGCGCCCCCGCCGGCCGCGGCGGGCTCGTTGAGGATTGTCACTTCTCTTCACTTCCCATGCCGATGAGGCCGGAGGGCACCGCGCCGTTCTGGCCCTTGGCACGAAGCTCGGCCAGGTGCTTGTCGTAGTCGGCGCGGTCGACGACCTTGACGTTGAACAGCATGCGCGAGTGGTCGACGCCGCAGAGCTCGGCGCACTTGCCCATGTACTCGCCCTTGACGGTCGGGGTGACCTCGAACTTGTTCACCACGCCCGGCACGACGTCCATCTTCATCATGAAGTTGACGGGCCAGAAGTCGTGGATGACGTCACGCGAGGTGAGACGGAACTGCACCGTCTCGTCGACCGGCAGCCAGAGCGTCGGAGCGTCCTTGGGCGTACCGACCTCGTACGCGGCATCCTTGTTGGCCGGGTCGGGGTGCTCGGTGTTCTCGTAGTTGAACGCCCAGCTCCACTGGAAGCCCACCACGTTGACGTAGTGCTGCGGCTTCTCGGAGGTGGCGATCAGCTTGGACTCGTCGCGGGCGACGAAGTAGAAGAGCACCGAGACGATGATGATGGGGACCGCGGTGTAGAGCGCCTCGATGGGCACGTTGTACCGGGTCTGCGGGGGAACCTCCACACCGGTGCGCTTGCGCCGGTGGAAGATCACGCTCCAGATGATCAGACCCCACATCAGTACGCCGACCACCAGCGCCGCGATCCAGGAGCCCTGCCACATCTGGAGGACCATGGGCCCTTCCTTCGTGACGGGGCTCGGGAGGCCAAGCCTGGGGAGGTCGTTGGCCGAGCAGCCGGTGGCGGTCGCGATGACGAGGCCCAGTGCCAGCGCCTGAGGCAGCTTCCGCCGCATCGTGCGCCGCGGCGAGCGGTCGGAGCCGTTGGGACTCACGTAGCGCCTTCCCGAAGTCTCGCCCGCCTTCGCGTCGCCCCGGGGAGGAGTGTGAGCCTCCCCGGCGACCCGTCCACGGGCACGGTTTGAATGCTTATGCGGGCCAAACCCTACTCCAGCCTTATGCGCTCCTGACGGGCAGCCCCCGGTAACGCGCCGCCTGCTAGCCCGATCAGGCCCGGCGGTGGCTGCGCCGCAGGTCATCGTAGGCATTCGAGGTCCGTACGCCCGATCGGGGGATGACCTCGGAGGACGTCCATGACGGCCCGTCGGACGTGGATGAAGCGGACATTCGGGATGATCCACTGACGGCGGGTGAGCCGCACGGCCGGACCGGGCCGCGGGCGGGTGTGTCGTTAAATGTGACCGTGTACTTCGACGCGGCCTCGACGGCCCCCCTGCACCCCGTCGCGCGGCAGGCCCTGACCGCCGCCCTGGACGAGGGCTGGGCCGATCCGGCCCGGCTGTACCGCTCCGGCCGGCAGGCCCGGATGCTGCTGGACGCCGCCCGCGAGACGGTGGCCGCGGTGCTCGGCGCCCGGCCGGACGAGATCGCCTTCACCGCCAGCGGCACCCAGGCCGTCCAGCTGGGCCTGCTGGGCGCCCTGGCCGGGAACCGGCGGCGCGGCGGCCACTTCGTCCACTCCGCCGTGGAGCACTCCAGCGTGCTGCACGTCGCCGAACGCCGGGAGGCCGACGGGGGCGAGGTCTCGGTGGCGCCGGTGGACCGGACCGGCCGGGTCGACCCGGCGGCCTTCGGCGCGCTGCTGCGCCCGGACACCGCGCTGGCCGCGCTGCAGAGCGCCAACCACGAGGTGGGGACGGTGCAGCCGGTCGGCGAGGTCGCCGCGCTGTGCGCCGAGGCCGGCGTCCCGCTGCTGGTGGACGCGGCGCAGAGCGCCGGGCGGGTGGACGTCCCGGCGGGCTGGTCGCTGCTGACCGCGAGCGCCCATAAGTGGGGCGGCCCGCCCGGGGTCGGGGTGCTCGCGGTGCGCAAGGGGGTCCGGTACGCCTCGCCGCTGCCGGCCGACGAGCGCGAGGGCGGCCGGGTGCCCGGCTACGTCAACGTCCCGGCGATCGTGGCCGCGGCCGCCTCGCTGCGCGCCGTCCGGGCCGAGGCCGATCGGGAGAACGCCCGGCTGCACGCGCTGGTGGAACGGATCCGCGCCCGGGTGCCGCGGCTGGTGCCCGAGGTCGAGGTGGTCGGCGACCCGGTGCGGCGACTGCCCCACATCGTCACCTTCTCCTGTCTGTACGTGGACGGGGAGGTGCTGCTGACCGAGCTGGACCGGGCGGGCTTCGCGGTCTCCTCCGGCTCCTCCTGCACCTCGTCCACGCTGACGCCCAGCCACGTGCTGGCGGCGATGGGGGTGCTCACCGAGGGGAACGTCCGGGTCTCGCTGCCGTACGGGACGGCCGAGGCGGACGTGGAGCGTTTCCTGGCGGTGCTTCCGGAGCTGGTGGCCGGCGTCCGGGCGCCGCTCGGGCTGGACCTGCCGGCGCCGCGGCCGGAGCCGGAGTCGGAGCCGGCGGCCGAGGAATCGCCGCTGGTGATCGACGCCCTCGGCAAGCGCTGCCCGCTGCCGGTGATCGAGCTGGCCAAGCGGATCGGCGAGGTGCCGCTCGGCGGCACGGTCGCCGTGCTGGCCGACGACGAGGCGGCACGGCTGGACATCCCGGCCTGGTGCGGGATGCGCGGGCAGGAGTACGCGGGCGAGGCCCCGGCCGCCGAGTACGGCGGCGACCGGGGCTCGGCCTACCTCGTGCTGCGCCGCTCCTGAGGAGCGGGGCCGAACCTACTTGACCAGGTGGGCGCCGACCTCGGCGGCCGCCTCGGCGCCGTAGGCCTCCTCGAAGCGCGCCAGGAAGGCGGCCGGGCGCAGCTCGTACTCCTGGGTGCCGACGGTCTCGATCACCAGGGTGGCGAGCATGCAGCCGAGCTGGGCGGAGCGCTCCAGCTCCAGGTCCCAGGACAGGCCGGTCAGGAAGCCCGCCCGGAAGGCGTCGCCGACACCGGTCGGGTCGACCTTGGCCTCCTCCTTGGCGCAGCCGACCAGGATCGGGGCCTCGCCCTTGCGGTCGATCCGGACGCCCTTGCTGCCCAGGGTGGTGATCCGGGTGCCGACGCGGGCGAGCAGCTCGTCGCCGTCCCAGCCGGTCTTGC
Organism: Kitasatospora sp. NPDC056651; assembly: GCF_042792155.1. Classification (NCBI taxonomy): domain Bacteria; kingdom Bacillati; phylum Actinomycetota; class Actinomycetes; order Kitasatosporales; family Streptomycetaceae; genus Kitasatospora; species Kitasatospora sp. NPDC056651. The sequence continues at coordinate 58,415 of NZ_JBHTWX010000014.1, forward strand.
TCTCGATCAGCGCGGCCTCGTACTCGTTGGTGAACAGGTACGCGGCGCCGTCGACGATCTCGCGGATGTCGTCGCCCTCCAGGCGGGCCAGCTGCTGGGAGGGGTCGGCGGCGAAGGAGTAGCCGCGGGTGCGGCACTCCTGGGTGTGGCGGATCATGCCCTGCGGGTCGTCGGCGCCGATCAGGACGAGGTCCAGGCCGCCGACGCGGTCGGCGATCGGCTTCAGCTCGATGTTGCGGGCCTCGGCCATGGCGCCGGTGTAGAACGAGGCGATCTGGTTGTGGTCCTCGTCCGTGGTGCACATGAAGCGCGCGGTGTGGCGGGTCTCGGAGATGTGGACGGAGTCGCAGTCCACGTTGTTGCGCTCCAGCCAGCTGCGGTACTCGGCGAAGTCCGCGCCGGCGGCGCCGACCAGGACCGGGCGCAGGCCGAGCACACCCATGCCGAAGGCGATGTTCGGCGCGACGCCGCCGCGGCGGATGTCCAGGGCGTCGACCAGGAAGGACAGCGACACGGTGTGCAGCTGTTCGGCGACGAGCTGGTCGGCGAACCGGCCGGGGAACGTCATCAGGTGGTCGGTGGCGATCGAGCCGGCGACGGCGATACGCACGGGAGGTCTCCTCAGGGTGGCTGCGGGGCCAACGGTCGAGCGGGGGTGAACCCACCCACGGTACCGGGCCCCGGCGGGCGCCCAGGCAAGAGTGCCGCAAGTTGCCGCCCGCACGGCCATGGTGACACCCCCCGGCATCGAATGTGTACTACCTCCCGGTAGCACTGGTGGGCGGCCCGGACCGCTGCCTAGGGTCGGCCTCAGGAGGCCGCCGCGCGTGGCCTCGACACCGACCGTGGCAGCGTGGCCACGGCTCTGGATCGGAGCGATGCCCGATGATGACCGACCACTCCCCCGTGCCCGTCCTGCGGGCGGACGACGGCGAGTCCCTCGACGCCCTGGTGGACTCCTCCCGGCGGCTGCGCCGGTTCTGGCCGCAGGTCGCGGCCGGCCCGGAGCCCGCCCTCCCCGCCCCGGCCGGCTTCCGGGTCCCCTCCGGGGCGCGGCGGGTGGTCGCCGGGATGGCCGAGTACGGGTTCTGACACCGGAACGGATCGGTACGGAACCGGATCGGTACGGAACCGAATCCGTCCGGGGCACGTCACATCCGCGCGGCGCGGCCGAGCGGGCGGCACCGCTGAACCCTCGGGAGGATGTGCAGATGGATCTGGAGACGATGCCCCGGCGCGGTCGACGGGTGGTGGCCCTGGCGGCCCTGGCACTGGCGGCGGTGGTGACGGTGGCCGGCTGCGACGGGGGCACGAAGCCCTCCTCGGACGCGGCGGCGAGCGGCACGCCCGCCGCCTCCGCCTCGGCGAGCACCTCCCCGCAGGCCTCCGCGGACGCTTCCCCGGGCACCACGCAGCCGACCCATGCGCAGCCGAGCCAGGTGCAGCCGTCCGACGCCACGCCCACCCCGGCCTCGCCCGCGCCCGGGCAGCCGGCCCCGTCCACTCCCCCGGGCAACGGGATCGCGGTGGGCGAGCCGGACCCGAACGGGTCGGCCGCGCCGGCCCGTCCGCCGGTCGCCTACCGGGTCGACGGCACCACCAAGCTGACCGTCTACTTCTTCGGCGGGGTCTGCACCACCTACGCGCTGAAGGCGGACGAGTCGCAGCCGGGCCGGGTCGAGGTGCTGGTGGTGCCGGGCCCGCCCACGGTCGAGCCGGGGCAGAAGTGCAACGCGCTGGCCAAGCGGCAGTCGGTCTCGACCGACCTGCGCTCGCCGCTGGCCGGGCGGACCGTGGTCGACCGGACGAGCGGCCAGGAGCTGCCGTTGCAGGGCGACCCGCACATGGGGCCGGACCCGGTCACCCCGGACGGCGCCGCCCAGTAGGGCCCGGGGAAACGGAAAGGCGGCCTCGGGGTGATCCCCGGGGCCGCCTTTCCGCAGCGGGCTTAGCTGAACGAGTCGCCGCAGGCGCAGGAGCCGGTGGCGTTCGGGTTGTCGATGGTGAAGCCCTGCTTCTCGATGGTGTCGACGAAGTCGACGGAGGCGCCACCCAGGTACGGGGCGCTCATCCGGTCGGTGACGACCTTGACACCGTTGAAGTCCTTGATCACGTCGCCGTCGAGCGAGCGCTCGTCGAAGAACAGCTGGTAACGCAGGCCGGAGCAGCCACCGGGCTGGACGGCGACGCGCAGCGCCAGGTCCTCGCGGCCTTCCTGCTCCAGCAGGGCCTTGACCTTGGCCGCGGCGGCATCGGTAAGGAGGATGCCACTCTCGACGGTGGTCTCGTCCTGGACGGTCATCTGCTTTCTCCCGGTCTTTGACGACGGTTTGCCGCCAGTGCCAACCAACAGCCGTCCGGTTTCATTTCCCTGGCGGTGGTGGATTTCTGCGGCTTCTCGCGGCTGGTTGTCCATGGGCCGGGCGTTCCACCCGGGTCCCCTACGCTCCCCATGCTCGCACACCCCGGCGGGCCCGGTCACCGCCCGAGGCGTGGATCCGGGTGAACCGGCCCCACGGCGGCCCACCGGCCGCCAGGATGGTCCTCATGATCCTTCGCCCGGTCAGGGACACCGCCGCGGACGCCGAGGTCGTCCAGGAGCTCTCCGCCGCCGCGTTCGGCGAGGTCGCCCCGGCGGACCCGGCCCCGCCGGGGCGGACGCCGCTGCGGCTGGCCCGGACCAGGCACCTGGCGCGCACCGATCCCGGCGGCTGCTGGCTGGCCTCGATCGACGGCGAGCCGGTCGGGGCGGTGCTGTCGATCCGCCGGGAGGGCCTGTGGGCGCCCTCGCTGCTCGCGGTCCGGCCGTCCGCGCAGGGCAAGGGCGTCGGGCGGCTGCTGCTGGAACGGGCGGCGGCACACTCCCGGGGCTGTCTGCGCGGCATGGTCTGCGCCTCGGGCTCCCCGGCGGCGGCCCGCCGCTACCGGCTGGCCGGGTTCACGCTGCACCCGGCGATGCGGCTGGCCGGGCGGGTGGACCGGAGCGGGCTGCTCGATCCGGGGGACATCCCGGTGCACCGGGGCAGCAGCACCCATCTGCACCTGCTGGACTCGGTGGACCGGCGGCTGCGCGGGTCCGCGCACGGGCCGGACCACGAGCTGATGCTGGGCCACTTCGAGGAGCTGCTGATCGCCGACGCGCTGGCCGGCAGCGGCTACTGCTACCGGGACGGCGGCGTGGTGCGGCTGCTCGCGGCCACCAGCAGGCGGATCGCCGTCCGGCTGCTGCGGGAGGCGCTGGCCCGGGTGCCGGACGGCGTCGAGGCGCGGGTCGAGTACCTGACCGCGGAGCAGGAGTGGGCGCTGGACGTCGGGCTGGAGGTCGGGCTGACGCCGCGGGCCGGTGGTTTCGTCGGGGTGCGCGGGATGCGGCCGCCGACGCCGTACCTGCCGAGCGGGGCGTTCCTGTGAACACGCGTGGGGCGTGAGCGGGCGTACGGCCCCCGCCGGAACGCGCCGGTGGGGGCCGTGACGAGGAGCGGGCTCAGACCATGGTGTCCAGGATCTCCTCGACCATCTCCATGGTGGTGCCCGGGTGCAGGAAGGCGAAGCGGGCGACCGTCTCGCCGTCCCAGCCGGTGGGGGTGACGAAGCCGATCTGGTCCGCGAGCAGCTGCTGCGACCAGCGGTAGTAGTCGTCGTTGGTCCAGCCCTTGCGCTTGAAGCAGACCGCCGAGAGCTGCGGGTCGAACAGCAGCTCCAGGTGCTCGGACTCGCGGATCAGCTCGGCGGTCTTCCGGGCCAGGGTGAGGCCGGCCTCGATGGCGTCGGTGTAGGCCTGGACGCCGTGCACGGCCAGCGAGAACCAGAGCGGCAGGCCGCGGGCGCGCCGGGTCAGGTGGTAGGCGTAGTCGGTGGGGTTCCACTCGTCGCCCTCGGTGTGCAGGACGTCCAGGTAGGAGGCGTCCTGGGTGTGCACGGCGCGGGCGAGCTGCGGGTTGCGGTAGAGCAGCGCGGCGCAGTCGAAGGGGGCGAACAGCCACTTGTGGGGGTCGACCACGAAGGAGTCGGCGTGCTCGATGCCGTCGTAGCGCTCGCGCACCGACGGGGCGAACAGGCCCGCGCCGCCGTAGGCGCCGTCCACGTGGAACCACAGGTCGCGCTCGCGGGCGACCTCGGCCAGGCCCTTGAGGTCGTCGACGATGCCCTCGTTGGTGGTGCCGGCGGTGCCGACGACGGCGATGACCGTCTCCGGGTTCGGGTCCGCGGCGAGGGCGGCGCGCAGGGCCTCGCCGGTGAAGCGACGGTTCACGGCCGGGACCTTGAAGGCCTCGACTCCGATGATGTTGAAGGTGTTCTTGACCGAGGAGTGCACCTGGTCGGCGACGGCGATCCGCAGCCGGGCCTCCGGGCCGACGCCCAGGCGGCGGCGGGCGGTGTCGCGGGCGACGACCAGGGCGGAGAGGTTGCCCGCCGAGCCGCCGGAGACGAAGGTGCCGCCGGCCGACTGGGGCATGCCCGCGCGGTCGGCGATCAGGCGCAGCACCTGGTTCTCGGCGGCGATCGCGCCGGCCGCCTCCAGCCAGGAGATGCCCTGGAGGGAGGCGCAGGAGACGACCATGTCGAAGAGCAGCGCGGCCTTGGTCGGGGCGCACGGGATGAAGGACAGGTAGCGCGGGCTGTCGGCGGAGATGACCGCGCGGGACAGCTCGTGGTCGTAGAGCTTGAGCACGTCGGCCGGGTTGTTGCCGTCCTGGTTCAGCAGGCCGGCCAGCCGGGCGCGCAGGTGCTCGCCGTCGCCGGGGTGGTCGAGCGGGACGGGGTCGTACTGCAGCCGGTCCCGCATGTAGTCGAAGACCAGGTCGACCAGGTCGTTGTCGGGCCGGTGCATGCGGTCGGGTGCTGCGGACACGGCTGTCCCTCTCGGCGTGTGGTGTCGGGGGGCGTCCGGTCTGCGGGACGCTTCACCGCGACGACCGGACGTGATCAGCGTAGGCAGCACGAGTGGCTCACCGCGCGTCGGAACGCGGCTGGTCAGGCAGGTTTCGAGCGTCTTCGAACCGCTCCGCGCAGGATTCCTGCGCGGAGCGGGAGGGCTCACCCGATGAGCTGGGAGAGGACCACCGAGGAGCGGCTGCGCTGGACGCCGGGTTCGCGCCGGATGCGCTCGATGACGCCTTCCAGGTGGCGCATGTCGGCGGCCCGCAGGTGCACCAGGGCGTCCGGGTCGCCGGTGACCGTCCAGGCGGCGACCACCTCGGGGAACTGCCGCAGGCTGGCCAGGATCTCCTCGGGGGCGGTGCGCTCGCGGCAGTAGACCTCGACGAAGGCCTCGGTCTGCCAGCCCAGCACGGACGGGTCGAGCACCACGGTGAAGCCCCGCACCACGCCGCGTGCCCGCAGCCGGTCGATGCGCCGGCGCACGGCGGTGGCGGAGAGGTTCACCTGGAGGCCGATCTCGGCGTACGAGGCGCGGCCGTCGATGCCGAGCCGGGCGAGCAGGAGCCGGTCGGTCTCGTCCAGGTCGGCCCCGGCCACCTCGTGCGCTCGGCTACTGCTCATGGGTGAGGGGCTCCACGGATCGTACGGAGGTCGGCGGGGCGCTCCGGCGGCGGGCGACGGGCGGCCACCGCCGAAACGGTTTGTCACCATTCTGGCGGATGACCTCGGCGGCTTCACCGCTGCCGAGGAGGGCTGGACAGGCCCTAGACCAGCAGCACGATCTTCCCCCGGGTGCGGCCCTCGGCACTGAGCGCCTGGGCGGAGGCCGCCTGGGCCAGCGGGAAGGTGGAGGCGACGGTGACGGTGAGCCGGCCGTCGTCGGCGAGCGCGGCCAGTTCGGCGAGGTCCGCGGCGTCCGGGCGGACCCAGACGTACCGGCCGCCGATCGCCTTGACCCCGAAGTCGGTGACCGAGGCGATCCGGCCCGGGTCGGCCACCAGTTCGGCCGAGACCTGGACGGCGCCCCGGCCGACCAGGTCCAGGGCCGCGTCCACCCCGTCGGGGGCGAGCGCGCGGACCCGGTCGGCCAGGCCCTCGCCGTACACCACCGGCTCGGCGCCGAGGCCGCGCAGGAAGTCGTGGTTGCGCTCGGCCGCGGTGCCGATCACCCGGGCGCCGACGGCCCGGGCCAGCTGCACCGCCAGGTGGCCGACCCCGCCCGCGGCGGCGTGCACCAGGACGGTGTCCCCCTCGGCGACGCGCAGCGCCCGCAGCCCCTGCAGGGCGGTGAGCCCGGCCAGCGGCAGGCCGCCGGCCTGTGCCCAGTCCAGCGCGGCCGGTTTGCGGGCCAGGGTGCGGACCGGGGCGGAGACCAGTTCGGCGTAGGTGCCGTGCTCGACGGCGTCCTTGCGGACGTACCCGTACACCTCGTCGCCCGGGGCGAACTCGGTGACCCCGCCGCCGACGGCGCGCACCACCCCGGCCAGGTCCCAGCCCATGACCAGGGGGAAGTGCGCGTCGAGGATGCCGTCCAGGGCGCCGTCCCGGACCTTCCAGTCGACCGGGCTCACTCCGGCCGCCCGGACCTCCACCAGAACGGAGTCGGGCCCGACCTTGGGGTCCGGCAGGTCGGTGTACTCGACCACCTCGGGGCCACCGTAGCGGTTGATCGCAATTGCCTTCATGGCTCAGCCATACCCCGGGGCTTCGAAATATCGATTCGACAACGCTCGACACCCTCGAATTGGCTATCCGGGCCCGCTGAGGGAGCCTTTCCGGCGAGCGGTTCTCGTCACATCGACAGGATGGCCATCGTCACGCCGACACCAACCGGTTATCATAGATAGCGTCAGTTAGACGAAAAGGCCCCACCGCTAGCTCGGCCGCACAGAAGGGCACCCGCCCGTGACCACCACCATCACCGAGACCCACGGCGTCGACCCCACCCCGACACCGCTCGCTCTGCTGCTGCTCGGCCGCGAGGCCGACCCGAACAGCGAGCGCGGTGTCGAATGCCCCGGTGACCTCCCCCCGGCCTCCGACCCGAACCTCGTCGAGCGCGCCCGGGCGGCCAAGGCCGCGCTCGGCGACCGCGTCTTCATCCTCGGCCACCACTACCAGCGCGACGAGGTGATCGAGTTCGCCGACGTCACCGGTGACTCCTTCAAGCTCGCGCGTGACGCGGCGGCCCGCCCGGAGGCCGAGTACATCGTCTTCTGCGGCGTGCACTTCATGGCCGAGTCCGCGGACATCCTCACCGGCGACCGTCAGCAGGTCGTCCTGCCGGACCTCGCGGCCGGCTGCTCGATGGCCGACATGGCCACCGCCGAGCAGGTCGCCGAGTGCTGGGACGCGCTGACCGACGCCGGCATAGCCGACGTGACCGTCCCGGTCTCGTACATGAACTCCTCCGCCGACATCAAGGCCTTCACCGGCAAGCACGGCGGCCTGATCTGCACCTCCTCCAACGCCAAGCGCGCCCTGGAGTGGGCCTTCGAGCAGGGCCAGAAGGTGCTCTTCCTGCCCGACCAGCACCTCGGCCGCAACACCGCGGTGCGGGACATGGGCTTCTCGCTGGACGACTGCGTGGTCTACAACCCGCACCGGCCCAACGGCGGCCTGACCGCCGAGCAGCTGCGCGACGCGAAGATGATCCTCTGGCGCGGCCACTGCTCGGTGCACGGCCGGTTCAGCCTGGACTCGGTGAACGACGTCCGCGAGCGGATCCCCGGCGTCACCGTCCTGGTCCACCCCGAGTGCAAGCACGAGGTCGTCGCGGCCGCCGACATGGTGGGCTCGACCGAGTACATCATCAAGGCGCTGGACGCCGCCGAGCCCGGCTCCAAGTGGGCCATCGGCACCGAGCTGAACCTGGTCCGCCGCCTGGCCAAGGCGCACCCGGACAAGGAGATCGTCTTCCTGGACCGCGCGGTCTGCTTCTGCTCGACCATGAACCGGATCGACCTGCCGCACCTGGTCTGGGCGCTGGAGTCGCTGGTCGAGGGCCGGGTGCCGAACGTGATCACCGTCGACCCGGAGACCGAGAAGCACGCCAAGGCCGCGCTGGACCGGATGCTGGCCCTGCCGTAACCCCCCGGTCGGCGACGACGAATGGGCGGGCCCCCTCCCACCGAGGGGGCCCGCCCATTCGTCTGGCAGCAGTCGCAGGTGCTACTCGGGGAAACCCGGGATCACGCCTTCGCCGTCGGCCATCAACAGCTCGCGGACCTCGTCGATCGTCGCGTCGGCACTCGGCAGGATCAACTCCGACGGCTCCAGCGAATCCAGCGGCACCGGGGTGCCGTACTGCTTCACCGCGTCGATGAGCTTGCCGTAGGCCTGACGGAAGAGCGTCTCGTCGCCCGACTCCACTGCGGTGACGAGCTCGGCGTCGAGCTCGTTGAGCAGGTTCAGGTGGTCCTCGCCCACCTCGAACTGCCCCTCACCCATGACCCTCATGATCATGCCGCGCGTCTCCCTGGTTTCGTGGGGTCGAACTCAGATCACTTGTTGTAGTTGATGCGCGGGGTGTCCTGCGGCTGCTGCTGGGGCTGCTGCTGCGGCTGGCCCTGCTCGATCGCGGCGGGACCGGACGAGGAAGGACCGGACAGCTCGGCCTTCATCCGGGCCAGCTCCAGCTCGACGTCGGACCCGCCGGCGACACGCTCCAGCTCGGCCTCGATGTCGTCCTTGCGGCCGAGACCGCTCGCGTCGTCGAGCGCGCCGGAGGCGAGCAGCTCGTCGATGGCACCGGCCCGGGCCTGCATCTGGGCGGTCTTGTCCTCGGCACGCTGGATCGCCAGGCCGACGTCGCCCATCTCCTCCGAGATCCCGGAGAAGGACTCGGCGATGCGGGTCTGCGCCTGCGCGGCCGTGTACGTCGCCTTGATGGTCTCCTTCTTGGTGCGGAAGGCGTCCACCTTGGCCTGGAGCCGCTGGGAGGCGAGCGTGAGCTTCTCCTCCTCGGCCTGGAGCTGCTGGTACTGCGTCTCCAGGTCGGTGATCTGCGACTGCATGTTGGCCTTGCGGGTCAGCGCCTCGCGTGCCAGGTCCTCGCGGCCGAGCGACAGCGCCTTGCGGCCCTGGTCCTCGTACTTGGCCGACTGCTGCTGGAGCTGGGTCAACTGGAGTTCGAGCCGCTTGCGCGAGGTCGCGACGTCCGCGACACCACGCCGTACCTTCTGCAGCAGTTCCAGCTGCTTCTGGTAGGAGTAGTCAAGCGTCTCACGCGGATCCTCCGCCCGATCCAAGGCCTTGTTCGCCTTGGAGCGGAAGATCAGCCCCATACGCTTCATGATTCCGTCGCTCATGGGCCTCGGGTGCCCCCTTCTCCGGCCTGCGGTCTCTATCTCGTTACCAGACACGACGAGTGTATGTGCAGCGAGCCCGTCGCCGCAGTGCACCTGCCTGCAACAAGACTGCTACAGCGACCAGTGGCGTTTCCTCCTCCCCCGGGTGGATCCGCCCCTCATACCCCCCATCGTCCATCCGACTGATCCCCTACGGGAAGGCCCGGGGAAACCCGATTCGGACGGCGACCACGCGGTACCGATATGTGTTCGGGTCCGAGGGCGCCCCCGGAAGCGCCGCCGCACCCCGTAGGCTGGTGGTGTGTTCCGACGCCGTTCAGATGATGCCGCCGCCTCCGCCACCGTGCTGGAGAAGCAGGACGAGACGCCCCAGGCCCGCGACCCGCAGGCCAAGAAGGGCCGCCCCACCCCCAAGCGCAGTGAGGCCGAGGCCAACCGGCGCACCCGGGTGACAGTCCCCAAGGACCGCAAGGAGGCCGCCCGCCAGGGGCGCGAGCGGATGCGCGTCGAGCGCGAGAAGCAGCGCCAGGCGCTGGTGAACGGCGACGAGCGCCACCTGCCGGCCCGTGACAAGGGCCCGGTGCGCAAGTTCGCCCGCGACTACGTGGACGCCCGCTGGTCGCTCGCCGAGTTCTTCCTGCCGGCCGCCGTGGTCATCCTGGTGCTGAGCATCGTCAAGGTGCAGGCCATCCAGCTGCTCTCCACGCTGCTGTTCCTGCTGTTCTTCGTGTTCGTGGTCCTCGACTTCGTCCGCCTCGGCCTCGGCCTGCGCAAGCAGCTGGCCGAGCGCTTCGCCGGGCAGAACACCCGCGGCGCCGTCGCCTACGGCATCATGCGCACCCTCCAGATGCGCCGGCTGCGCCTGCCCAAGCCGCAGGTGCGGCGCGGGGAGAAGCCCTGACCGCCGAACCGGTCGACTCCGGCTGGGCCCCGCCCTCCTGGGAGGGGCCCGGCCTCTACGCACTTCCCGGGCAGGGCGGCTCGTTCCCCGGGCAGGGGGCCGGCGGCCACGACCGGCTGGCCCAGGAACGCCGGCTGCCCTCGCGCAGCGGTTCCTACGCCGGCGGCACCGCCGCCTGGCTGGACCGGTTCGGCGGACTGCGCGACTTCGTCCGCCAGGAGCTCGTCGCCCGCCAGCTCGCCGAGCAGCTGGCCGGCCGCAGCGCGCAGCGCGTCCTCGACATCGGCTGCGGCCAGGGCACCCAGGCACTGCGGCTGGCCCGGGCCGGCCACTACGTCACCGGGCTCGACTCGGACCCGGCCGCCCTCGGCGCCGCCCAGGAGGCGCTCGCCGAGGAGCCGCCGGAGGTCCGCGGCCGGATGCAGCTGCTCAGCGGCGACGGCCACCAGTGCGGGCGCTGGTTCGGCCCGCGCAGCTTCGACGTGGTGATCTGCCACGGCGTGCTGATGTACCTGCCCGACCCCGATCCGATGATCGCCTCGCTGGCCCGGCTGCTGGCGCCCGGCGGGCTGCTCTCGCTGCTGGTCCGCAACCGCGACGCGCTCGCCCTGCGGCCCGCGGCCGCCGGGGACTGGCGGGCCGCCCTGCACGCCTTCGAGACCGACCGGTACTACAACCGGCTGGGACTGGCCGCACGGGCCGACCGGCTCGCCGACCTCACCGTCACCCTCTCCGAGGTGTCGGTGCCGCTGCGGCACTGGTACGGCGTGCGGGTCTTCACCGACAACGCCCCGGCCGACGCGGCCCCGCCGGTGGACGGGCGCCAGCTGGCCCAGCTCCTGGAGGCCGAGGACCGGGCCGGCCGCACCGACCCGTACCGGCAGGTCGCCGCGCTGCTGCACGTGATCGGGGTCAAGTAGCCCGGGCCCGCACGCGGGGGGAAGAAGCCGGGGTGGAACGGCCGCGCCGGCCGCTCCACCCCGTCGGGACTACGCCTCGCTCAGGCTCATCGCGTAGACGACCCGCTCGTCCTCCAGCAGCACCGCGGTCTCCACGCCGTCCTCCGCGAGCTGCTTCCAGGTCTCCCCGATCCAGGTCTCGGCGTCCCCCTGGCCGGCGAACTCCTCCTGACCGCCGCCGGGCGTCACCGCGCTGCCGTCCGCCTTCTCGTACCGCCACGTCCAGACCATGCCGGCTCCTCCCACTGACCACGCTGCCTGTGTTGCTGCGCACCATAGCCTGCCCGGCCGGATCTTCCGTATGCCTGGTCCGGCAGGATGGACGGCATGGCGACCCCACCCCCGCTCCCCCGCACGCTGCTGCTCGGCGGCGCCCGCTCCGGCAAGTCCACCCGCGCCGAACAGCTGCTGGCCGACCGCCCGGACGTCCTGTACGTGGCCACCGGCGGCACCCGGGACGGCGACGCCGAGTGGGCCCAGCGGGTCGCGCTGCACCGGGAGCGCCGGCCGGCGAGCTGGCGCACCGCCGAGACCTGCGACCTGGAGGCCGTGCTGGCCGATCCGGCCGATCCGGCGCCGGTGCTGGTCGACTGCCTCGCCCTGTGGCTGACGGCCGTGATGGACGAGTGCGGCGCCTGGGACGACGAGGTCTGGGCGAACGGCGGCGAGGCCGCGGTGCGGCGCCGCTGCGAGGCCCTGGCGCGGGCCTGGGCGGCCACCGGGCGCACCGCCGTCGCGGTCAGCAACGAGGTCGGCATGGGCGTCGTGCCGGCCACCGCCGCCGGTCGCCGCTTCCGCGACACCCTGGGCCGGCTCAACATGGCCGTGGCGGACGCCTCGGAGCGGGTCCTGCTGGTGGTGGCGGGCCAGGTGCTGACCGTCAAGCCAGCCGTTTGACGAACACGTTCGGCGTGTAGCCTTCCGGACGATGGACACGACCGTGGATCTCGATACGTTCTCCTCGCTCGTCGAGCGCCCCGACGAGAGCGCCCGGCGGGGCGCCGAGGAACGCTGGCAGGCGGCCGACCGCCCGCGCGGCGGACTCGGCAAGCTGGAGGAGCTGGGCAGCTGGCTCGCCTCGGTGCAGGGGCGCTCCCCGGTGCTGCCGATCTCCGCCCCCAAGGTGCTGCTGTTCGCCGCCGACCACGGCGTGGCGGCGCTCGGGGTCTCCCGGATGCCCGCCAAGGGCGGCACCGCGGACCGGGTGCGGGCCGTGCTCGACGGCAGCGCCCCGGTGTCCCGGCTGGCCGCGCGCTACGGCGCCCAGGTCCGGGTCGTCGACGTCGCGGTGGACGCCGACCCGCTCGACTTCCCGGACGAGGTGGTCGCCCACCGGATCCGGCGCGGTTCCGGGCGGATCGACGTCGAGGACGCGCTCACCCCGCAGGAGACCGTCCGGGCGTTCCGGGCCGGCATGGCCGTCGCCGACGAGGAGGCCGACGCCGGCACCGACCTGGTGCTGCTCGGCGACCTCGGGGTCGGCGCCACCACGGTGGCCGGCGTGCTGGTCGGCGCGCTGTGCGGGACGGACGCGGCGGCGGTGACCGGGCGCGGCTCCGGGATCGACGACCGGGTGTGGATGGTCAAGTGCGCCACCATCCGGGACTCGCTGCGGCGGGCCCGGCCGGTGCTCGGCGACCAGCTGGCGCTGCTCGGCGCCACCGGCGGGGCCGACTTCGCGGCGATCACCGGCTTCCTGCTCCAGGCTGCCGTCCGACGGCTGCCGGTGGTGCTGGACGGCGTGGTCTCGGCGGCCTGCGCGCTGGTCGCGCAGCGGATCGCCTTCCGCGCGCCGGAGTGGTGGCGGGCCGGGCAGTCCAGCGGCGAGCCCGCCCAGGCGAAGGCGTACGACCGACTGACCCTGACGCCGGTGCAGGAACAGGGCATCACCATGGGCGAGGGCGTCGGCGCGCTGCTGGCGCTGCCGCTGCTCCAGGCCGCGGGGGACGTGCTCGCGGACGAGGCGCCGAAGCCGTTCGTGCCGGCGGCGCCCGGGGTGCCCAGGGAGCAGCCGCGGCTGCCCTCGGCGGCGGACCTGCTGCGGAAGCTGTAGGACCGGGCGGCTCCCGCGGTGCCACCGCACCCGGTTCCGCCACGCCCCGGCGAACACCTGGCTGTCCGACTGTCCGAAGAACGCCCCTTCGCAGGGGCGTTCTTGCTTTGAGAGGAACGCACCCATGACGGACCCCGACGACCGGGCCGGCTGGGCCGACGGCCTGCGGTTCGGGTTCGGGACGCTGTCCGTCCTGCCGGTACGGGTGGAGCGCTGGGACCGGGCCGCGGCCGCCCGGGCGATGACGGCGGCTCCGCTGGTCGGGCTGGTGCTGGGGGCGCCGGCGGCCGCGGCCGGGGCGCTGGTGGCCTGGCGGGCGGGCGGACCGCTCGGCGCGGTCGCCGCGGTGGCGGTGCTCGCCGCGCTGACCCGGGGCCTGCACCTGGACGGGCTGGCGGACGTCGCCGACGGGCTCGGCAGCGGGAAGCCGGCCGAGGACGCGCTGCGCATCATGAAGCAGTCCGACATCGGTCCGTTCGGCGTACTGACCCTGGTCCTCGTCCTGCTCGCCCAGATCACCGCACTGGCCGGGCAGTTCGGTCACTCTCCGCTACGCGGCGCACTCGCGGTACTCGCCTCGGCGACGGCCGCCCGGTGCGCGCTCACCTGGGGCTGTCTGAGGTCGGTGCCCGCCGCCCGGCCGGGCGGGCTCGGGGCGATGGTGGCGAGCACCGTGCCGGCTGCCGCCGCTGCCGCCGGAACGGCCGTCGCGGCGCTCGTCCTGGCCGCGTGCGGGCTGTTCGACGGATGGTCAGCCCTCCGCCTCCCGCTGGCCGTTGTGGTCGGCGCGGGCTGTTCCCGGCTGCTGCTCGGACGGTGCGTGCGCAGGTTCGGCGGAATCACCGGGGACGTGCTCGGCGCGATGGCCGAGACCTCCGCCACCGCCTCGCTGTTCGCCCTGGCTTTGCTCGGCTGACACCGGGCGGCGCGTGATCCCAGCATGCGGACTACCATGCGTGAAGCACCGCAGCCCTGCACCGTCGCAGGTCCTGCCCGTCCGGCGCGCACCGAGGAGCCGGGGCCTCTGGCGTGCGCGGCCGCTCCGGCGGACGCGCTCGCCAGGGGCCCCGGACCCCGGAGGCCCGCCGACGGACGGCCTGTGACGGCGGGCTGCGCCGGTGCGGCAGTCTCGCCGTGGCCGGCCGTGGACCGCGAAAGAACAGGACGCATTACGTGACTGCATTGTCTGTGAGCACCTCCTCCGCCGCCTCGCTGCGTGCGGACGCCCTGGTGGTCGGTGTCGCCAAGGGCCCGAAGGGCATCGTGCTGGCCCCCGGCGCCGAGGCCGTGAACGAGGCGTTCGAGGGCAAGCTGACCGAGGTCCTCAGCACCCTGGGCGCGACCGGCGCCGAGGGCGAGGCCGTCAAGGTCCCCTCCACCGCCGGCCTGAAGGCCGCACTCGTGCTCGCGGTCGGCCTGGGCGAGGCCGCCGAGGACGGTTACGCGCCGGAGGCGCTGCGCCGCGCCGCCGGTGTCGCCGCCCGCACCCTGGCCGGTGCCAAGAAGGCCGCGCTGGCCCTGCCGGCCGAGTCCGCGGAGGCCGTCGAGGCGGTCGCGCTGGGCGGCCTGCTCGGCTCGTACTCCTTCGGCGCCTACAAGGCCGACGGCAGCGGCAAGGAGCCGGTCGGCGAGCTGGTCGTGCTGACCGTCCGCAAGGGCAACAAGGACGCCAAGGCCGCCGTGGAGCGCGCCACCGCGATCGGCGAGGAGATGAACCGCGCCCGCGACCTGGTCAACACCGCGCCGAACGACCTGAACCCGAAGAGCTTCGCCGCGATCGCCCAGGCGGCCGGCAAGGAGCACGGCCTCAAGGTCGAGGTGCTGGACGAGAAGGCGCTGACCAAGGGCGGCTTCGGCGGCCTGCTGGGCGTCGGCAACGGCTCGGCCAACCCGCCGCGCCTGGTCAAGGTGGCCTACACCCACCCGAAGGCCAAGGCCACCCTGGCGTTCGTCGGCAAGGGCATCACCTACGACTCGGGCGGCATCTCGCTGAAGCCGGCCGGCCACAACGAGACCATGAAGTGCGACATGGCCGGTGCCGCCGCCGTGTTCGCCGCCGTGGTGGCCGCCAAGCGCCTGGGCCTGGTCGTCAACGTGACCGCGTGGCTGGCCCTGGCCGAGAACATGCCGTCCGGCTCCGCCACCCGTCCGGGCGACGTGCTGAAGATGTACGGCGGCAAGACCGTCGAGGTCCTGAACACGGACGCCGAGGGCCGCCTGGTGCTGGCCGACGCGCTCGTGCGGGCCGGCGAGGAGAACCCGGACGTCATCGTCGACGTGGCGACCCTGACCGGCGCCATGGTGCTGGCCCTGGGCAACCGCACCTTCGGCGTGATGGCCAACGACGACGAGCTGCGCGAGGACCTGCACGCGCTGGCCGGCGAGGCGGGCGAGCAGTCCTGGCCGATGCCGCTGCCCGCCGACCTGCGCAAGGGCTTCACCGAGTCGACCATCGCCGACCTGGCCAACATGGGCGAGCGGATGGGCGGCGGCCTGGTGGCCGGCCTGTTCCTGAAGGAGTTCGTGGCCGAGGGCACCAGCTGGGCGCACCTGGACATCGCCGGTCCGGCGTTCCACGAGGGCGCGCCGTACGGCTACACCCCGAAGGGCGGCACCGCGAGCGCGGTGCGCACCCTGGTCCGCTTCGCCGAGCAGAAGGCGAACGGCAAGGCCTGATCCGGCGGGCCCTCGATCGGGGGCCCGCTTCGACGGGGCCCGGCGCGCGTGCGCCGGGCCCCGTCGGCGTTCCGGCCGGGTTACCTGCCGGTAGCCCGGGGCGACCTGACGGACCCCTGTTCGCTGCGGGCGAAACTTTGTTCCACAGAGCGGAAGAAGCCGTGCCGAGTGGCGCGGAAGACGCCCGTCCGGCGGCTGTCAACACCGCGCTGAGCTGGGATGATGCCCTTCCGTCGGGGGTATTCCCGCCCCGGTGACCACTCTGCGGGACACCCCTCGGCCCGACCCGGACATCAGCCACCGTGAACAAGTGCGAAGATGTATTTCCGGCACGACTGGGCGCCTCACAAAGGCTTCCGACCCCACCGGACCGCGACCGGCCCGGCGACCCACCCCATGCATGGAGGACGTGACGTGGCGAACGACGCCAGCACCGTTTTCGACGTAGTCATTCTCGGAGGCGGAAGCGGCGGTTACGCCGCGGCGCTCCGCGCCGCTCAGCTGGGCCTGAGCGTCGCCCTGGTCGAGAAGGGCGAGCTCGGCGGCACCTGCCTGCACCGCGGCTGCATCCCGACCAAGGCGCTCCTGCACGCCGCGGAGATCGCGGACGAGACGAAGGAGGCCGCCGAGTTCGGCGTGCTGGCCACCTTCCAGGGCATCGACATCAACGGCGTCCACAAGTACAAGGACGACGTCATCGCCGGCCTGTACAAGGGCCTCCAGGGCCTGGTGGCCTCCCGCAAGGTCACCTTCATCCAGGGCGCGGGCAAGCTCTCCTCGCAGACCTCGGTGGACGTCAACGGCCAGCGCATCGAGGGCCGCCACATCGTTCTGGCCACCGGTTCCGTGCCGCGCTCGATCCCGGGCCTGGAGATCGACGGCAACCGCGTGATCTCCTCGGACCACGCCCTCAAGCTCGACCGGATCCCGAAGTCGGTCGTCATCCTCGGTGGCGGCGTCATCGGCGTCGAGTTCGCCTCGGTCTGGAAGTCCTTCGGCGTCGACGTCACCATCGTCGAGGGCCTGCCGCACCTCGTGCCGCTGGAGGACGAGAACTCCTCCAAGCTGCTGGAGCGCGCGTTCCGCAAGCGCGGCATCAAGTTCGAGCTGAAGGCCCGCTTCTCGGGCGTGGAGTACACCGAGACCGGTGTCCGCGTCTCCACCGAGAACGGCAAGCAGATCGACGCCGACCTGCTGCTCGTCGCCATCGGCCGCGGCCCGGTCTCGGCCGGCCTCGGCTACGAGGAGAACGGCGTCGCGATGGACCGCGGCTACGTCCTGGTCGACGAGTACATGCGCACCAACGTGCCCACCATCTCCGCCGTCGGCGACCTCGCCCCGACCCTCCAGCTGGCCCACGTCGGCTTCGCCGAGGGCATCCTGGTCGCCGAGCGCCTGGCCGGCCTCAAGCCGGTGCCGATCGACTACGACGGCGTTCCGCGGGTGACGTACTCCAACCCGGAGGTCGCCTCCGTCGGCATCTCCGAGGCCAAGGCCGTCGAGCTGTACGGCAAGGACAAGGTCGTCACCCTGAAGTACAACCTGGCCGGCAACGGCAAGAGCAAGATCCTGAAGACCGCCGGTGAGATCAAGCTCGTCCAGGTCAAGGACGGCGCCGTGGTCGGCGTCCACATGGTCGGCGCCCGCATGGGCGAGCAGGTCGGCGAAGCCCAGCTGATCTACAACTGGGAGGCCCTGCCGGCCGAGGTCGCGCAGCTCATCCACGCGCACCCGACCCAGTCCGAGGCCCTGGGCGAGGCGCACCTGGCGCTGGCCGGCAAGCCGCTGCACGCGCACGACTGATCACGCCCCACCCCCCTTTCCCGGTACTTCCCGTACGCAAGTACCTCCCGTACGCAAGACTTGATAGGAGTCGCTGAAACCATGGCGGTCTCAGTAACACTGCCCGCGCTGGGCGAGAGCGTTTCCGAGGGCACCGTCACCCGCTGGCTGAAGGCCGAGGGTGAGCGTGTCGAGGTCGACGAGCCGCTGCTGGAGGTGTCGACCGACAAGGTCGACACCGAGATCCCGGCCCCGGTCTCCGGCATCCTCTCCTCGATCAAGGTCGCCGAGGACGAGACCGTCGAGGTGGGCGCCGAGCTGGCGGTCATCGACGACGGTTCGGGCGCCCCGGCCGCCGCTCCGGCCCCGGCCGCCGAGGCCGCGCCGGTCGCCGCCCCGGCCCCGGTCGCCGCTCCGGCTCCGGTTGCCGCCCCGGCTGCTCCGGTTGCCGCCCCGGCCCCGGCCGCCGCTCCGGCCGCCGACGCCACCCCGGTCGTGCTGCCCGCGCTGGGCGAGTCGGTCACCGAGGGCACCGTCACCCGCTGGCTGAAGGCCGAGGGCGACACGGTCGAGGTCGACGAGCCGCTGCTCGAGGTCTCCACCGACAAGGTCGACACCGAGATCCCGTCGCCGGTCGCCGGCACCCTGGTGAAGATCCTGGTCGGCGAGGACGAGACCGCCGAGGTCGGCGCCCAGCTCGCGCTGATCGGCGCTGCCGGTGCCGTCGCCGCCGCTCCGGCTCCGGTCGCCGCTCCGGCCCCCGTTGCCACTCCGGCACCCGCCGCTCCGGTCGCCGCCCCGGCCCCCGTTGCTCCGGTCGCCGCCCCGGCCCCCGTTGCTCCGGTCGCCGCCCCGGCCCCCGTTGCTCCGGCTGCCCCGGCTCCGGCCGCTCCGGTCGCCGCTGCTCCGGCTCCGGCCCCGGTCGCCACCCCGGCCCCGGTTGCCGCTCCGGCCCCGGTCGCCGCCCCGGCTGCCCCGGTTGCCGACGCCGGTGACGCCTACGTCACCCCGCTGGTGCGCAAGCTCGCCGCCGAGCACGGCGTCGCGCTGGCCTCCGTCGCCGGCACCGGCGTCGGCGGCCGCATCCGCAAGCAGGACGTCATCGCCGCCGCGGAGGCCGCCAAGGCCGCTCCGGCCCCGGTCGCCGCTGCCGCCCCGGCCGCCGCGCCGAAGGCCGCCGCCGCGCCGTCCGCCCTGCGCGGCCAGACGGTCAAGATGACCCGCATGCGCAAGGTCATCGGCGACAACATGCTGAAGGCGCTGCACGAGCAGGCCCAGCTGACCAGCGTGGTCGAGGTGGACGTCACCAAGATCATGTCGCTGCGCGGCAAGGCCAAGGACGGCTTCCTGGCCCGCGAGGGCGTCAAGCTCTCCCCGATGCCGTTCTTCGTCAAGGCCGCCGCCCAGGCGCTGAAGGTCCACGCGGTCGTCAACGCCCGGATCAACGACGCCGAGGGCACGGTCACCTACTTCGACTCCGAGAACATCGGTATCGCGGTGGACTCCGAGAAGGGTCTGATGACCCCGGTCATCAAGGGTGCGGGCGACCTCAACCTCGCCGGCATCTCGAAGAAGACCGCCGAGCTGGCCGGCAAGGTCCGCACCAACAAGATCACCCCGGACGAGCTGTCCGGTGCGACCTTCACCATCAGCAACACCGGCTCGCGCGGTGCGCTGTTCGACACCGTGATCGTGCCGCCGAACCAGGTCGCCATCCTGGGCATCGGCGCCACCGTCAAGCGCCCCGTGGTCATCGAGTCCGACGGCGGCACCGCCATCGGCATCCGCGACATGGTCTACCTGTCGCTCTCCTACGACCACCGCCTGGTGGACGGCGCCGACGCCGCCCGCTACCTGGTCTCGGTCAAGGAGATCCTGGAGGCCGGCGAGTTCGAGGTCGAGCTCGGCCTCTGACCCGACCCGGTCACTGCGGCACCCCCGCGTACGGAACCCCGCGTCGTCCCCGGACGGCGCGGGGTTCCGCCGTTCCCGGGCCACGGGCGAGCCCGGAAGTGTGAGCGAACCGCCCCGAGTCGTGGCATGCGCTGACGCGGCCGAACGGGGATGCTTGAGCGGTGATGGACGAGACGGACTTCTGGCAGATCATCGACGAAACCCGCGACGCGGCCGACGGGGACCCCGACGAGCAGGCCGACCTCCTGGTCGAGCGGCTCCTCCAACTGACCCCGGACGACGTGATCGACTTCGCCCGGCTGTTCCAGGCGCGGTACCGGCGCGCCTACCGGAACGACCTGTGGGGCGCGGCCTACCTGCTGCTCGACGGCGCGTCCGACGACACCTTCGACTACTTCCGCTCCTGGCTGATCGGCCAGGGCCGGGAGGTCTTCGAGGGCGGCCTGGCCGAGCCGGACGACCTCGCGGACCTGCTGCCCGAGTTCGACGAGGAGGAGGACGGCGAGGCCGAGGACCTCGGCTACGCCGCCGACGAGGCGTACGAGCAGCTGACCGGGCTGCCGCTGCCCGAGGTCGGCGGGCGCCAGGCCGACCGGCCGGGCGGGCCGGCGCTGGACTTCGACGACCCGGACGCCATGGCGAAGCGCTTCCCCAAGCTCTGGGAGCGGTACGGGGACTGAGGAGCCCCGACCACCCGTCCCGACCACCCGCCCCGACCGCCTCCCGGTCGCCTCCTCCCGGTCCGGTGCGCCCTCTCCCGGCCGGGTCAGGTGCTGCTGCCGGAGGAGCTGTCCTGCGTGATGCCGTTGAGGAGCTGGTCCAGCACCGAGAAGTCCGGCGCCGACGGGCTGTCGTCCACGCCGCCCTCCATGACGACGAAGCCGCCGCCCTTCGCCGGGAGGGCGGCGAGCAGGACGTAGCCCTGGGTGCCGTCCGAGGTGCGGACGTGCCAGCGGGTGGCGTAGCCGAGCACTCCGGCCACCTTGACGTAGCCGGAGCCGGCGTCGGTGTGGGAGCTGATCCCGGAGAAGATCCCCACGGCGTAGGCGGGCATCGCGGCCTCGGCGGCCGCCCGGGAGGAGGTGCCCTGGACGGTGTCCTTCTCGATCGAGAACTGGCCGCGGATGCAGGTGCCCCCGGTCGGGCAGGTGTAGCGGCCGGTACCGAGGTAGAGCGTCGAGTGCTGGAGCTCGGTCGACGTCTCCCAGCCCTCGAAGACGGGCACGATGATCGCGTGCTGGGGGTCGGGGACGGTGGTCTTGACCACCGGTGCCGGCTTGGGCACCGTGGGACTGGGCCTGGGCACGGTCGGGCTGGGGCTGGGCGTGGGGCTGCTGCTCTGGGTCACGGTGACGGTGGGGCCCGGGGCCGGGTCCGCCCGCCGGTCGCCGCCGCTGTTGAGGACGATCCCGGCGGCGATCCCGCCCACGGCCAGTACGGCGACCGCGATGCCGACGATCATCCCGGTCCCGGTCCTGCGCTTTGCCGGGGGCGGGTAGTAGCCGGCGGGGCCGTAGCCGGTGGGCCCGTAGCCCGGGTTCTGCGGCGGGTAGCCGCCCTGGGCCGGGTAGTCGCTCTGGCCCTGGTAGCCGCCTTGGGGCTGGTAGCCGTCCTGGCCGGGGTAACCGTACGTCGGGGCGGGCGAGCCGCCGGGGTAGCCGTAGCCGGGCCGCTGGTCGGACGGCTGCTGCCAGGTCTGGGTGGCGGCGTCCGCGAGCCCTCCCGCGACGCCGCCCCGGAGTGGCCTGACCTCGTCGGTCCAGGCGCCGCCGTCCCACCAGCGCTCGTGACCGGGGGTGCCGTCCGCACCCGGGACCGGGTACCACCCGGGAGGCGTCGAGTTGCTCACGGCCGTACGGTACCCGGCGCGGCGGCGGTCCGGACAGGCCCGGACCGTCACGACTCCGCACCACCACGGAACGGCCAACCACCCCTTGCCGCAGGCCTGTTCGGGATCGGGCACGTCCGTTCGGGCGGTCGGCGAGCGGGCGGGCTCCGGCGGTCAGTCGGCCAGGCCGCGGGCCATCCAGATGTCGTCCACGTACCGGCCGTCGATCAGGAACTCCTCGGTCAGCGAGCCCTCGACGACGAAGCCGCAGCTCTCGTAGAGGCGGCGGGCCGGGGCGTTCCAGCCGAGCACCCGCAGGCCCATCTTGCGGGCACCCTCGGCCCGGGCCGCCGCGCAGGCCGCCTCGACCAGGCGGCGGCCGATGCCCCGGCCGCGGAGGGTGTCGTCGACGGCCAGGCCCTGGATCTGCCGCACGTGCCGGTTGCTCGCCAGCGGGGTGGCCGGGACCTGGCGGACGTAGCCGACGATCCGGCCGTCCAGCACGGCCAGCAGGTACTGCTCGGGGGTGTGCCGCTCGTCGAAGACCGGGTCCTCGACCGGCGGTCGCGGGGAGACGTCGGCCAGGAGGGACCAGGTCGCGTGGTTGAGGACGGCGAGTCCGCGCTCGTCCTCGCTCCGCGCCGTACGGATGATCAGATCGTCGTCAGGCATGCGCGCCATGGTAACGAGGCGCCCGGCGAGGCGGCACGCGCCCCTGACGGGCCGTCGAGGACGCGTGGGAGCTGCGAGGATGGGGCCATGCGCATCGCTGTCACGGGCTCCACGGGTTTGATCGGTTCGGCACTCGTCCGCTCCCTGCTGGCGGACGGCCATGAGGTGGTCCGGCTGGTCCGGCACCGTTCGAAGACCGGCCCACGGCCGGACGGCAGTACGGCGATCGGCTGGAACCCGCTGCTCGGCGAGGTCGAACGGGACGGGCTGACCGGCGTCCAGGCCGTGGTGCACCTGGCCGGCGCCGGAGTCGGCGACCACCGCTGGACGGACTCCTACAAGCGGGAGATCCGGGAGAGCCGGGTGTACGGCACCGAGACGCTGGCCGTCGCGCTGGCCGAGCTCAAGGAGCCGCCGCAGGTGCTCGTGAGCGCCTCCGCGGTCGGCTGGTACGGGCAGACCGGCGACCGGGTGATCGACGAGGACTCCCCCGCCGGCGACGACTTCCTCGCCGAGGTCTGCCGGGAGTGGGAGGACGCCGCCCGACCCGCCGAGCGGGCCGGCATCCGGGTCGTCCACCCGCGCACCGGGATGGTGCTGTCCGCCTCCGGCGGCGCGGGTGCGCGGCTGTTCCCGCTCTTCAAGCTGGGCCTCGGCGGGCGGCTCGGCAACGGGCGGCAGTACTGGAGCTTCATCTCGCTGCACGACCAGGTGGCCGCGCTGCGGTTCCTGATCGACCACGACGACCTCTCCGGCGCCTTCAACCTCACCGCACCGAACCCGGCAACCAACGCCGAGCTGACCACCGCGCTCGGGCGGGCGCTGCGGCGGCCGACGCCGTTCCCGGTGCCGGAGGCGGTGCTCAAGGCGGTGCTCGGCGAGCTGGCGGTCGAGGTGGTCGGCAGCCACCGGGTGGTGCCGCGACGACTGCTGGACGCGGGTTTCCGCTTCACCCATCCGGACGTGTACTCGGCGGTGCTCGCGGCGATGTGACGGGCCCCGTGCGGGGCGCTGTGGCGCCGTGCCGCCGTGGCGGGCATGCACAACAAGGGCGGGCGTGCAGGGCGGGCGTGCAGGGCGGCGCGGGGACCGGTGCGCGAGCGGGCGCGGGTCGCCGTCCGTGAGCGCGTGTGGGCCGGTGCGGGCGTGCGGCCGGCGGCGCGCGCTGGGTGGGCGGGCACCCGGGCTGGGCGCCCGCAGCCGTGCGTACTCCGACTACGGCATCCACCCTGGCCAGGGGCATATGCCGGGCGGGGTCGGAGGGGGCCCGGGGAGGGGGCGCATGGGAGCACACGGCGGGCGCGTCGCACGCCCCCGGTGACCGTACGCGCCCGCCGACCCCCGAACCCGGCCGCCACGGCGCACTGTCCGTGACCACGCCCCGCCCGGTGCCGCCCAGCCTCCGCCGGCCCCCGGATCCGGCCCGATGCGCTTGTCTGATGCTCACACTGACTGGGCATCACCCTCCACGGACCGTGTCCCGGCACCCCGCTGCCTGCGTCGGCCGGAGCCCCGGGACCAGGGAGGGAGCACCCCAGTGCCCACGTACGACTTCACCCGCCGCGCCCGCCGGCCGTCCGACCCGGACGTCGTCGTGGTCGGCGCCGGGCTCGCGGGCCTCGCCGCCGCCCGCGCGCTCACCGGCCACGGCCTCACCGTTCAGCTCCTGGAGACCACCGACCGGATCGGCGGCCGGATGGCCACCCGCGAGCAGGACGGATTCCGGCTCGACGACAGCAGTCACCTGTTGAACACCGCCTTCCCCGAACTCCGCCGCACGCTCGACCTCGACCGCCTCGACCTGCGTCCGCTCGCACCCGGTGTCCTGATGCACAGCGCCGGCCGGCGGTACCGCACCGGAGACCCGCACCTCGCCGTCGCCCGGCAGGCCGCCACCCGGGCCCCGCTCGGCAGCCCGCTGGACAAGGCCCGCCTGGGAGGCTGGCTCGGCCGGCTCGCCGGCACCGCGGTCGGCCGGCTCCAGGCCCGGCCGGAGACCACCGCCGCCCGTGCCCTGGGCGGTCACGGCCTCGCCCCGCGCGCCGTGGACGGCTTCCTGCGACCGCTGCTCAGCGCCCTGCTCTCCGATCCGGCGCTCGGCACCAGCAGCCGGGTCGCCGACCTGGTGCTGCGCTCGTACGCGCGCGGGCGGCTCTGTCTGCCCGCCGGCGGAATCGCGACGGTCCCGGCCCAGCTGGCCGCCGCCCTGCCCGCCGGCACCGTCCGCACCGGGGTGCGGGTCACCTCCATCGCCGCGGACGGCGTGGAGACCGTCGCACACGGCAGGATCGGCGCCCAGGCCGTCGTCGTCGCCACCGACGCCCGCGCCGCCGCCGAGCTGCTGCCCGGGCTGCGGCTGCCGGACTTCCACCCCGTCACGACCTTCTTCCACGCGGCCGACCGCACCCCGCTGGGCGAGGCCGTCCTGCTGCTCGACGGCGACCGGCCGAACGGCCACCCGCCGCTGGTCTCGCACTCCCTGGTGCTCAGCGAACTGCACCCGTCCTACGCCCCGGCCGGCCAGTCGCTGATCGCCACCACCGTGCTCGGCCGGCGCGCCTTCGACCTGGGCGGCCCCGCCGGGCTGGAGCCGACCGTCCGGGCCCGGCTGACCGAGCTGTACGGCACCTCCACGACGGGCTGGCAGTTCCTCGGCGTGCGGCACGTCCCGGACGCGCTGCCCGCGATGCCGCCGCCGCACAACCCCCGCCGCCCGGTGCGGCTGCTGGCCGGGCTGTACGTCGCCGGGGACCACCGGGACACCAGCACCGTGCAGGGCGCGCTGGTCTCCGGGCGGCGGGCGGCCCAGGCGGTGCTGCGCGACCTCGGCGTACCGGCCGACACCCGGGAGGCCGAGGCGGCCGCCTGACGGCCGACCGCCGGGCGCTCAGGGACGCCCGGTACCGCGTCGGTCCGCCGGGGTGACGGACCGACGGAATACCGGCACCCCGAGACGCTCGAATCCGGTCCCGCCGGACCCGCCCCGGTGACCCGGGTGTGTGGGGGCGCCCCCACGCACCCGGGTCCCTCAGATCACCCCCGCCTGTCGGGCCGACTCCTCGAAGGCCCGGGCCACCGGGCTGCCCCGGTACGGGGTGAGGCGGCGGTGGAAGTCCCGGACGTACTCCAGCGAGCGGGCCGAGCGCATCTCCCCCGCCGCCCGCAGCGCGTCGGTGGCCATGGTGCAGGCCTCGTCGAGGTCCCCCATGCCGAGCCGGGCGGTCGCCAGCACCAGCCGGCAGAAGATCCGGCTGCGCGCGTAGGCGGGCGAGCGCAGCCGCAGCGACTTCTCGGCGTGCTGCGCCGCCGTCCGCCACTGCTGGAGGTCGCGGTAGCAGTGGGCGAACTCGTCGGAGAGCTGGGCCTCGTCGAAGTACCGCGCCCACGAGGGCAGTTCGTCGCCCGCCCGGGCCGCGGCCAGGGAGCGTTCGGCGCGCACCAGGGCCGTGGTGCAGGAGCGGACGTCGCCCAGCAGACCGTGCCCGCGCGCCTCGGCGGCGTGCATCAGCGACTGGACGACCGGTGGCACGGCGGTGCCCACGCCCTGCTGGGCGACCCGGGCGAGCTGGACCGCCTCCCGGCCGTGGCCCAGGTGGACGGCCTGCTGGCTCATCGTCACCAGCACGTAGCCGCCGAGCGCGCGGTCCCCGGCGGCCTGGGAGAGCCGCAGCGCCTGGACGAAGTAGCGCTGGGCCAGGCCGTGCGCGGCGATGTCGAAGGACGTCCAGCCGGCCAGCCTGGTGAGGTCGGCGACCGCGCCGAACAGGGCCCGGCCGATCTGTTCGCCGTAGCGGCCGCGCAGCATCGGCTCGGCCTCGCTCTCCAGGTAGCGCACCAGCGCCTGGCGGGCGTGGCCGCCGCCGTAGGCGTGGTCGAGCGCCCGGAAGAGGTCCCCGACGGCTCGGATGGCGGCGATGTCGCCGCGGCCGACCCGCAGGGCGGGACGGGACTCCCGGGCCGGATCGGTGTACGGCGGCTCGACCGCGAGCGGCGGCCGGCGGCTCTGGATGGGCACCCGGCCGATGGTGGGGGCGGTGCCGGTGGTGCCGGCCGTGCTGCGGGCGACGGGGGCGCCCGGGCCGCGCACCGGGCTCACCCCGGACGCGCCGGGCGCACCCGGCGTCGGGGCGCCGGTGATGGCCGCGGAGGTGGCGCTACCGGACGGCGGACCGGTGCCGGCGTCCGGCCGGACCAGGGTGGAGCCGTCCCGGGCGACCCGCTCGTCGGTGCGGCCGATCAGCCAGTCCCGGCTGGGGACGACCAGGCCCGCCGGGGTGAAGGCGATCCGGCGCAGCTCGGACTGCGGCCCGTTGTCCTTGCGCCACATGCTCGCCACGATGTCCACCGCCTCCTGCGGCGTCTCGGCGAACTCCAGGCCGGCGTAGACCGGGGCGCAGGCGTCCAGGCCGAGGTCCTGGGCGGTGAGGCGGCGGCCGAGCCGACGGGTGAAGACCTCGGCGATCAGCGCCGGGGTGGCCCCGCGCGGCTGCTGGCCGCGCAGCCAGCGGGTGACCGAGGTCTTGTCGTAGCGCAGGTCGAGGCCGTGCTCCAGGCCGAGCTGGTCGACCCGGCGGGCGAGGCCGGCGTGCGAGAAGCCCGCCTCCTCGATCAGCGCCGCGAGCTGGCCGTTCTGCGGGGCCGGGCCGGAGTGGCCGGCGCCGCGGGCCGGGACCGGCGCGGGCGCGACGGGGGCCTCGTGCCGGTCGGGTGTGGCCTGCACCGGCAGCCGCAGGTCGTCGGCGGCCGGGGCATCGGCGGTCAGCGTGTCGGCGGTCAGGGCGTCGGGGGCGTCCGGAAGGGTCCGGCCGACCGGCCCTCGGTGCTGGCCGAGCGGGTCGAGCGGTCCGTACGCCGGGCTGTCGGTTGCAGGCCGTTGGGGCATGTCTGTCAACACCTCTCGGACGTCGCACCCGGCCTCACCAGCACTTCGGCGGCCCGGGGCGGCGCCCCCTGTCGGGAATCGGCGTGAATGTAGCGAGCATTCGGGCGCTATGGGTGGATCTGACCGAGCAATCCACCGAACGGGTGAAGCAACCGCGCCCATTGTGGGGAAGCGGAGTCACCTCGGGTTTGGCTGTCCGCCGCCGAACCGTCGGCGGTTCCGAGGGTCGATCCACCGTTCGGACCGCACGTCACCGTCATGGCGGAGAACACCACAGCTCAGCGGGATGCTGTGGCGGCCCGCCACATGGGAGTGGGGCCGCCGGATTCCTACCGTTCTCGGCCATGGACACCTCTACTGCCCGCCCGCTCGCCGGCCGCACGGCCATGGTCACCGGGGCCGCCTCCGGCATCGGCCGGGCCTGCGCCGAGGCCCTCGCCGGGGCCGGCGCCCGGGTCTACGTCGTGGACCTCGCGGCCGGCCCGGCCGAGGAGCTCGCCGAGCGGATCGGCGGCCGCGCGATCGTCGCCGATCTCGGTGACCCCGCGGCCGTGGACGCCCTCCCGGACGACGCCGACATCGTCGTCAACAACGCCGGCCTCCAGCACGTCGCGCCCGTGCACGAGTTCCCGCCGGACCGCTTCGCGCTGATCCAGCGGGTCATGGTCGAGGCCCCGTTCCGGATCCTGCGCCGCACCCTGCCGCACATGTACGAGCGGGAATGGGGCCGGGTCGTCAACATCTCCTCCGTCCACGGCCTGCGCGCCAGCGCCTTCAAGTCCGCCTACGTCACCGCGAAGCACGCCCTGGAGGGCCTGAGCAAGACCGTCGCCCTGGAGGGCGCGCCGCACGGCGTCACCAGCAACTGCATCAACCCGGGCTACGTCCGGACCCCCCTGGTGGAGAAGCAGATCGCCGCCCAGGCGCTCGCCCACGGCATCCCCGAGGAGGAGGTGGTCGAGCGGATCATGCTCGACCGCACCGCCGTGAAGCGCCTCATCGAACCCGAGGAGGTGGCCCAGCTCGCCGTCTGGCTCTGTTCCCCCGGCGCCTCCTACATCACCGGCTCCAGCCTCCCGGTCGACGGCGGCTGGACGGCGCACTGAGCCGGGGACACTCCGTGGACGGAGCGGAGCCCCCATAGGGCAGTCCGCCATATTCGACCCCTGGGCTATGTGTGCCAGTCACATAGTCCCGGGGTCAAGCGCTTCCTACCTTGTGGCGACACCGTCCCCCACCCGGAAGTGGTGACCATGAACGGCTCAGACGCTCCGAAAACCACCGGAGGCTCACTGCCACGCATCGTGGCCGCGAGCCTCATCGGAACAACCGTGGAATGGTACGACTACTTCTTGTACGGAACAGCGGCCGCACTGGTGTTCGGGAAGCTCTTCTTCCCGCACAGCGACCCGCTGACCGGGACGCTGCTGTCCTTCCTGACCTACGCGATCGGCTTCGCGGCGCGGCCGCTCGGGGCGCTGGTGTTCGGCCACTTCGGGGACCGGATCGGGCGCAAGCGCCTGCTGGTGGTGAGCCTGCTTCTGATGGGCGGGGCGACCACGGCGATCGGGCTGCTGCCGACGTACGACTCGATCGGCGTCGCGGCGCCGGTGCTCCTGACGGTGCTGCGGCTGGTGCAGGGCTTCGCCCTCGGCGGCGAGTGGGGCGGCGCCGTGCTGCTGGTGTCGGAGCACGGGGACCAGCGGCGGCGCGGGTTCTGGGCGTCCTGGCCGCAGGGCGGGGCGCCGGCCGGGAACCTGCTGGCGGCCGGGGTGCTGTCGCTGATGACGGCGGTTCAGTCGGACGCCGACTTCCTGGCCTGGGGCTGGCGGGTGCCGTTCCTGCTGTCGGCGGTCCTGGTCGGGGTCGGCCTGTGGATCCGGCTCGCGGTGGACGAGTCGCCGCTGTTCAAGCAGGCACTGGCCGCGCAGAAGAAGCGGCAGGCGGAGCGGAAGACCGCCGAACGGCCGCCGCTGGTCGAGGTGTTGCGCAACCACTGGCGGGAGGTGCTGATCGCCATGGGCGCGCGGATGGCGGAGAACATCTCCTACTACGTGATGACGACCTTCGTGCTCACCTATGCCGTGACCCACGCGCACTTCTCCAAGCAGACCGCGCTGAACGCCGTCCTGATCGCCTCCGCGATCCAGTTCGCGCTGATCCCGCTGTTCGGCGCGCTGTCCGACCGGGTCGGGCGCAGGCCGGTGTACCTGGTGGGCGCGGTCGGGGTGGGCGCCTGGGCCTTCGTCTTCTTCGGCCTGGTGGACACCCGGTCCTTCGGCTCACTGGTCGCCGCCGTGACCGTCGGCCTGGTCTTCCACAGCGCGATGTACGCCCCCCAAGCCGCCTTCTTCTCCGAGCTGTTCGCGACCCGGATGCGCTACTCGGGCGCCTCGATCGGGGCCCAGTTCTCCTCGGTGGCGGCCGGCGCCCCCGCGCCGCTCATCGCCACCGCGCTGCTCAAGGACTACGGCAGCGCCACCCCCATCGCGGTGTACGTCGCCATCGCGGCGGCGATCACCGTACTGGCGGTGCTCTGCGGCCGGGAGACCAGGGGTCAGGACCTCACGGCGGTCGAGGAGGGGGACGGCCCGCCGGCCACGGAGACCGCGGAGGCCCTGGAGGCCTCGGCCCCGGACGCGGCCCCGGTCGGCAGGCCCACCGTCGCCTGAGGCCGAGCCGATACGATCGCGCTTTCTCGGAACCGACGGAACCGACGCCGATTGGCAGCACGCACCATGAACCACCCTCACGAAAGCGCCGCGCCCGCGCTGCGGCGGCTGCTCGACCTGCTCGCCTCCGGCGCCGCCACCGAGGACTTCGCCGACGTGCTGGCCGACGCCCGCCGCCGCGGCGCGCCGGCCGCCGTCCTCGCCGAGATCGACGACGCCACCTGGCAGGCCCTGCGGGTCCACCGCACCCTGCGTCAACACCGGCGCCGCGAAGCCGAGTTGACCGCACTGTTCGACACCGCCGGAGACCTCGCCGCCTCCCGGGACCTGGACAGCGTGCTCCAGGCGATCGTCCGCCGGGCCCGAATGCTGCTCGGCACCGACATCGCGTACCTGACCCTGCCGGACGAGGCCGCGGGCGACACCTACATGCGGGTCACCGACGGCTCGGTCTCCGCACTGTTCCAGACCCTGCGGCTCAGCCTCGGCCACGGCCTGGGCGGGCTGGTCGCGCAGACCGCCCGCCCGTACGCCACCCCCGACTACCGCACCGACGAACGCTTCCACCACACCGGCACGATCGACGCGGGCGTGCTGGACGAGGGCCTGGTGGCGATCATCGGGGTGCCGCTGCTGATCGGCGGGCAGGTCATCGGCGTCCTGTTCGCCGCCGACCGCACTCCGCGCGCCTTCTCCCCCGACGAGGTCGCGCTGCTCTGCTCGCTGGCCGCCCACGCCGCGATCGCCCTGGACACCGCCAAGTCGCTGGCCGACACCCGGGCCGCGCTCGCCGAGCTGAACGCCGCCAACGAACTGGTCCGGGCCCACTCCGCCGCCGTCCAGCGCGCCGAGCAGGCCCACGACCGGCTCACCGACCTGGTGCTGCGCGGCGCCGAGGTGCCGGACGTCGCCGCCGCCGTCGCGGTCCTGCTGGGCGGCGAGATAGCGGTCCTGGACGCCGAGGGCGAGCCGCTGGCCGGACGCTCCGCACCCGCCGCCGAGCTGGCCGAGGCGGTCACCGCCTCGCGCGCCGAGGGCCGGTCCGTACGGCACGGCGAGCTGTGGGTCTGCGCGGTGCTGGCCGGGCACGACGCGCTCGGCACCATGGTGCTGCGCGGCCGGCCCGACCTCGACGACGCCGACCGGCGGCTGTTCGAGCGGGCCAGTGTGGTCACCGCACTGCTCCTGCTGCTGCGCCGCTCGGTCGCCGAGACCGAGAACCGGGTGCGCGGCGAACTGCTCACCGACCTGCTGACCGCGCCCGAGCGCGACCCGGCCGGGCTCACCGCGCGCGGCCGCCGGCTCGGCGTCGACCTCGCCCGGCCGCACCTGGTGCTGGTCGCGGAGCCGGCCGACGGGAAGGACGACGACCGGGGACGGCTGGCGGGCGCGGCCCGGCGCTACCTGTTCGGCTCCCGCGGCGTCAGCGCCGAGCACGCCGACACGGTGGTGCTGCTGACGCCCGTCGACACCGGCGGCGCCGAGGGCACCGACGGCCCGGAGGCGACCGCCCGGCAGGCCGCCGAGCGGCTGGCCCGGCTGGCCGGGTTCCCGGTCACCGTCGGGGCCGGCCGGCCGGCCGCCGGGCCGTCCGCACTGGCCGCCTCCTACGCCGAGGGCCTGCGCTGCGTCCGGGCGCTGCGAGTGCTCGGCCGCGCCGGGGAGGGCGCCTCGGCCCGCGCGCTCGGCTTCCTCGGCGTGCTGCTCGGCGACGGTCACGACGTGGACGGCTTCGTCGGCGCCACGCTCGGCCCGCTGCTGGCGTACGACGCCCGGCGCGGCACCGAGCTGGTCCGCACCCTGCGCGCCTACTTCGACTGCGGCGGCAGCCTGACCCGGGCCAAGGACGAGCTGCACGTCCACGTGAACACCGTGGTCCAGCGGCTGGACCGGGTCGAGGCCCTGCTCGGGCGGGACTGGAACCACCCGGAGCGCTCGCTGGAGCTCCAGCTCGCGCTGCGGCTCCAGCTGCTCGCCGGGGACCAGGCGGGTTCGGGCGGCTGACGGGCACGGGCCGGGTGGGCACGGGCCGGGTGGGCCCGGTCCGGGCTGGGCGTACAGTGGCGAGGTTGGTCTCGAACGCCTGGCAAGGAGCGGCAGCGGTGAGCGAGAACGTGCGTTTCGTGCACATGGGCATAGGTGAGCGGACCGTGCCCTACCAGGAGGCCTGGGCGGAGCAGCAGCGGCTGCACGCCCTGCGGGTCGCGGACGAGATCCCGGACACCGTCCTGCTCCTGGAGCACCAGTCGGTGTACACCATGGGCAAGCGCACCAACCCGGCCGACCTGCCGCTGGACGGCACCCCGGTGGTCGAGGTCAACCGGGGCGGGGAGATCACCTGGCACGGCCCCGGCCAGCTGGTCGGCTACCCGATCGTCAAGCTGCCCGACCCGATCGACGTCATCGCCTACGTCCGCCGGCTGGAGGAGGCGCTGATCCGTGCCGCCGGCGAGTTCGGCGTCGGGACCACCCGGGTCGAGGGCCGCAGCGGGGTCTGGGTGCTGGGCCAGTCCCTGCCGGACGCCGTGGTGGACCCGGCGCAGGTGGTGGACATCGGCAAGCTGACCCTGCGGATGGGCCTGCCGCTGGGCATCGACCCGCGACTGGCCGGCCCCGAGTACGCGCCCTCCAACGCCGGCCAGCGCGGCGACGACCGCAAGCTCGCCGCGATCGGCGTGCGGGTCGCCCGCGGGGTGACCATGCACGGCTTCGCGCTCAACTGCGACCCGGACATGACCTGGTTCGACAAGATCGTGCCGTGCGGCATCCGGGACGCGGGCGTCGCCTCGCTCACCGGAGAGCTGAAGCGCGAGCTGTCCGCCGCCGAGGCGGCACCGGTGGTCGAACGGCACCTGGCGGAGCTCTTCGCCGAGCTGCCGGAACCGGCGCTCAGCCGCTGACCACCCCTTCGGCGGCCGTCGGACGTCCCGCCCGGAAGGTCCCCTCCGGAACGTCCCGGCGGCCACGGGAATCTACTGGCCGGTAGCCGCGTTGCCCTGCGATTGCTGGGCAGCAGGCCCGGCGAAGGCCGTACAACCACGGGCGTACCCTGGGGGTACCCCGTCTAGTTCTAGGAGTCGCACGTGTCCGCTGTCGCGCCCGACGGCAGGAAGCTTCTCCGCCTGGAGGTCCGCAACAGCGAGACCCCCATCGAGCGGAAGCCCGAGTGGATCAAGACCCGCGCGAAGATGGGCCCGGAGTACAACGCCCTCCAGTCGCTGGTGAAGAAGGAGGGGCTGCACAC
Source organism: Kitasatospora sp. NPDC056651 (assembly GCF_042792155.1). Classification (NCBI taxonomy): domain Bacteria; kingdom Bacillati; phylum Actinomycetota; class Actinomycetes; order Kitasatosporales; family Streptomycetaceae; genus Kitasatospora; species Kitasatospora sp. NPDC056651. The sequence goes on from NZ_JBHTWX010000014.1 coordinate 91,189, forward strand.
GGTCTGCCAGGAGGCCGGCTGCCCCAACATCTTCGAGTGCTGGGAGGACCGCGAGGCGACCTTCCTCATCGGCGGCGACCAGTGCACCCGCCGCTGTGACTTCTGCCAGATCGACACCGGCAAGCCCGCCGAGTTCGACCGCGACGAGCCGCGCCGGGTCGCCGAGTCCATCGTCACCATGGACCTCAACTACGCCACCATCACCGGCGTCGCCCGCGACGACCTGGAGGACGGCGGCGCCTGGCTGTACGCGGAGACCGTGCGCCAGGTGCACGCGATGACCGCCGGCCGCGAGGCCGGCCGCACCGGCGTCGAGCTGCTCATCCCCGACTTCAACGCGGTCCCCGAGCAGCTGGCCGAGGTCTTCTCCTCCCGTCCCGAGGTGCTCGCGCACAACGTCGAGACGGTCCCCCGGATCTTCAAGCGGATCCGCCCCGCGTTCCGCTACGAGCGCTCGCTGGACGTCATCACCCAGGCCCGCGCGGCCGGACTGGTGACCAAGTCCAACCTGATCCTGGGCATGGGCGAGACCCGCGAGGAGGTCAGCCAGGCGCTGGCCGACCTGGTCGGCGCCGGCTGCGAGCTGATCACCATCACCCAGTACCTGCGCCCCTCGCTGCGCCACCACCCGGTCGAGCGCTGGGTGAAGCCGCAGGAGTTCGTCGAGCTCCAGGAGGAGGCCGAGGAGCTGGGCTTCGCCGGCGTCATGTCGGGCCCGCTGGTGCGCTCCTCGTACCGGGCCGGCCGGCTGTACCGGCAGGCGCTGGAGCGGCGCGAGCAGGCCGCGGTCTGACGGTCTCCCGACCGGGGTTCGATCCGTTCGAGCCATTCCAGCCGTTCGAAGGGCGGAGCCACGGCTCCGCCCTTTCGGTTTTCACCCCGCTTTGACTGCCTGGTCACGGACTGGTAACACGGGGTGGGGACACTGGCCCCCTGATGGGCGTTCGATTCTTCTCGGCCATTCCAGCCAGGAGAGGAGCTGTTCGGCATGCGGATGCGGATCCGATCGGTGGGGGTGGCGCTGCGGTTCGCCGAGAGCGTCCTGTCGGCCCCCGGGCAGCGGCACGCGCGCCGCAATGCCTGGGCGGCGGTCTGCGAGAACCGCGAGTACGCGGCGGACCGCGAGCACGACGACGCGGTGGCGGGCGCGGGAGCCGGGGCGGGAACGCCGGAGGCCGGGACTCGGGGGGCGCTGGGAGCGCGGCCGGTCCGGCGCTGAGGCGGTCCGGCGCTGAGGCGGTCCGACGTCGAGGCGGTCCGACGTCGCTCAGCGCTACGACTGTCGCGCCCCGGCGTCGCTGTGCGCGACGATGTACGGGCTCCCGCGTCACGGTTGGAGCGAACGGGTACCCGGGCTTGGATATCCCGTACCCGTGCCAAGTACCATGACCGTTATGGCGAGGGAAACATCCGAGAACACCGGGCGACTGAAGCAGATCCGTCTGGCGTACACCATGACCAAGAAGGTCGACACCAAGATCGGCCTGATCATCGCCGGCATCGGCCTGCTGACCTTCGGCGTGTTCCTCGCCATCGGCTTCGCGATCGAGCACCCCGTCTACCTGGGCATCCTGGGCTTCATCGTGGCCGTGCTGGCCATGGCGATCGTCTTCGGGCGCCGGGCCGAGCGTGCCGCGTTCGGGCAGATGGAGGGGCAGCCGGGCGCCGTCGCGGCGGTGCTGGACAACATCCGGCGCGGCTGGAGCTCCAACACCACCCCGGTCGCGGTCACCCGCAGCCAGGACGCGGTCTACCGCGCCGTGGGCCGGGCCGGCATCGCGCTGATCGGCGAGGGCAACCCGAACCGGGTCCGCCAGCTGCTGGCCTCCGAGAAGAAGAAGATGGCCCGCGTGGTCGGCGACGTGCCGGTGCACGACATCGTGGTGGGCAACGGCGAGGGCGAGATCCCGCTGAAGAAGCTCCAGATCCACCTGATGCGCCTGCCCCGCGCCATCACCGCCGCCCAGGTCACCGAGACCAACGACCGCCTGCGCGCGCTGGGCGACCTGCTCTCCAAGGCGCCGATCCCCAAGGGCCCGATGCCCAAGGGTGCCCGGATGCCCAAGGGCGGCCAGGCCCGCTAGCCCTCCCCTCCCCTGACGACACGAGAACGGCCCCGCCGCGGAAGCTCCGCGGCGGGGCCGTTCGGTGTCGTCGTGCGCCGTGCCGTTCCCGGACCGGGCCGGATGCCCTCCCGGACCGGGATCGGACTCCCTTCCCGAACCGGGTCAGGCTCCCTTCCTTCCCGAACCGGGTCAGGCTCCCTTCCCGAACCGGGTCAGATCCGGACCTCGACGGTGCCGACCGCCTTGTCGTGCAGCCCGCGGGTGTCCCGGTCCCAGACCAGCGGCGGCACCACCAGGCAGAGCAGCAGGGTGCGCAGCAGGACCTGCGGGATGGTCGCGCGGCCGCCGTCCAGCCGGACCACCCGGAGGCCGAACAGCCGCTTGCCGACCGTGGTGCCGGTGGTGGACAGCAGCAGGGCCGCGACCAGGAAGAACAGCGGGCTGGTCCACAGGTTGGCCTCGCCCTTGTCCCCATGGGCGAGCAGCCCGTACGAGACCAGCGAGACCAGCCAGCCGTCCACGAACAGGGCGCCGATCCGTCGGCCGGGGCCGGCGATCGAGCCGGGGCCTTCCTTCGGCAGCCCGAGGCGTTCGCCGCGGTAGCCGAAGTCGGTACCCATCTTCTCGGCGGCGGCCTTGGGGCCGTCGATCCACGATCCCAACGCTTCTCTGGTGTCCACGAATCCACACTAACCGGGCTGACGGCTTCCGCTGCCACCGCCTCCCCTCCGGCCCGGGCAGTACCCCCCGACCGGGTGAACCGTCGTTCCGGAGGTTTCCACGTGGTCCAGATCACTCAAGGGAAGGTGCCCAGCTCGGCAGGGCGATTTGTACTGTCCCGTACATTTTTGCCGCCCCAGTCGGCGCCCCTGGTTAACATCTAGGAAACGAGCGGGTCACCAACCGGAAACGACCCATTCCTATGGTGAGCCAAATTCGCGAGCCGAGGAGGATGGATGTTCAACAACGCCGCCGAAGTGAAGCAGTTCATCCAGGACAACGACGTGAAGTTCATCGACGTCCGCTTCTGTGACCTGCCTGGCGTCCTGCAGCACTTCTCCGTACCCGCAGCGACCTTCGACCCGTCCGAGACCCTGATGTTCGACGGCTCGTCGATCCGCGGCTTCCAGGCCATCCACGAGTCCGACATGGCGCTGGTCCCCGACCTCGCCACTGCCCGGCTCGACCCCTTCCGGACCGAGAAGCACCTCAACATCAACTTCTTCATCCAGGACCCGGTCACCGGCGAGGCGTACAGCCGCGACCCGCGCAACGTCGCCAAGAAGGCCGAAGCCTACCTCGCCTCCTCCGGCATCGCCGACACCGCGTTCTTCGGGCCCGAGGCCGAGTTCTACGTCTTCGACTCGGTCCGCTTCGAGACCAGCGCCAACGCGTCCTTCTACCACATCGACTCGGAGGCCGGCGCCTGGAACAGCGGCGCCGCCGAGGGCGACGTGCGCGGCTACAAGGTCAAGTACAAGGGCGGCTACTTCCCCGTCTCCCCGGTGGACCACTTCGCCGACCTGCGCGCCGAGATGTCGCTGGAACTCGAACGGGCCGGGCTGGAGATCGAGCGCCAGCACCACGAGGTCGGCACCGCCGGCCAGGCCGAGATCAACTACAAGTTCAACACCCTGCTGCACGCCGCCGACGACCTGATGCTGTTCAAGTACATCATCAAGAACGTCGCCTGGCGCAACGGCAAGACCGCCACCTTCATGCCGAAGCCGATCTTCGGCGACAACGGCTCGGGCATGCACGTCCACCAGTCGCTGTGGACCGAGGGCTCCCCGCTCTTCTACGACGAGCAGGGCTACGCCGGCCTCTCCGACACCGCCCGCTACTACATCGGCGGCCTGCTGCGCCACGCCCCCTCGCTGCTGGCCTTCACCAACCCCTCGGTGAACTCCTACCACCGCCTGGTCCCCGGCTTCGAGGCCCCGGTCAACCTCGTCTACTCCCAGCGCAACCGCTCGGCCGCGATCCGCATCCCGATCACCGGCTCCAACGCCAAGGCCAAGCGCATCGAGTTCCGCGCCCCGGACCCGTCCTCCAACCCCTACCTGGCCTTCTCCGCCATGCTGATGGCCGGCCTCGACGGCATCCGCAACAAGATCGAGCCGCTGGAGCCGGTCGACAAGGACCTCTACGAGCTCGCCCCCGAAGAGCACGCCAACGTCCCCCAGGTCCCCTCCTCCCTCCCCGCCGTCCTGGAGGCCCTCGAAGCCGACCACGAGTACCTCCTCGCCGGCAACGTCTTCACCCCGGACCTGATCGAGACCTGGATCGACTTCAAGCGCACCAACGAGATCGCCCCCATCGCCCTCCGCCCCCACCCGCACGAGTTCGAGCTCTACTACGACCTGTAGGACCCCCTCTGACCTGCGGAAACGCAGGTTGATCTCTCATCGTTTCCGCAGGTCAGGCAGGGTCCTGACCTGCGGAAACGCGTGGAGGGGGGCGGCTGCAACACCTCTGCGGCTCGCGATGTGAAACGAGTGTGAAATGGGCACGCTTAGATCGAACTCACGATGACCACCCCGTCACCCTTGCCAGCACTGGGCAGTGCGCGATCTCGCTACTTTCAGTAGTCATCACTCAGGACTCCCGACTCAACGGGTTCGATCTCTTACCGGCACTGCGCCCCCTCCGGTGAGACGTCACCAGTGCTCGCCAAGCAACGGAGCCTGCAGTCATCGGGTCGCGCCAGTCCAGTTGGCAGCTGATCGGGATAGCGGCCAGCCCGGGGGTCAGCAGCGCCGTCGAGAAACCTGCGGTGGTCGCCCGGGTGAACCGCCCCCGCTGACGGCGATCAGTACGCCAATGCGCGCCTGGGCGGCGACCGTACCTACAGGATGTGGCCCAGCATCTGCCCCAGGCCGCCCAGTCCGAGGGCCCAGGTCGCCAGCGCGGTCAGTAGCGGAGCCATTCGGACTGCATAAATCCGCTTGTCGGTGGCGTGTGGGACTCTTTGAACATGACGCTCCGGGGTAACTACTCCCAGCGAAGGTGCTCCGATACACACGGACGGTGTCTCATGGGCGGCGCACGGGTGATACGCACGAACAGAGTTCTACCACCCGACCCGAACGGCTGTCGGTGGTGCGGCGACGCCCAAGGCCACCACGGCACTCAGTGGGTGGCCTCGGTCGGTCAGCACACTTGGGCGGAGCCAACGCCCGAGCAGCGGCTTCGCCGCATGCAGGCGCGGCGGGCGGCCCGGCAGGCCACGTCTACGGCAGTCACCACAGATGCGGCCCCGCGTTCCGGGCGCGCATGACCAGATCGTCGAAGAGCTTGGTGAGGTCCTCGGGAATGCGCTCCTTGGGCAGGTGCGCGGCAATCCCGACCATCAAGTCTTCCTTGGACTGAGGCCCCTCCAGGGAGCCGGTCTTGAACATGTCCAGCAGCGCGGAACTGAACTTCTTGCCCGACCGCAGCCCGGCTAGGTCGTCAGGTTCCCACGGTCCCAAGCCGTCGGTTCGCGGCCACAGGGCGTTGGCAGTGTCAGCCCAGTCCGCGTTCTGGAACAGGTCCTCCAGTTCGTTGGGCGCGCCCAGGTAGAAGCAGTGCTTGTGGGGAGTGAAACCGTACTCCTTGAGCTTGTCGTCGCGAAAGGCCTGCTTCTGGTTCGTACGGCTGTCCTTGTCGACCACGAATGCCACGTCCCGCCGGTGGTCGGCCAGGAACTTCGCGAAGCGCAGCGCACCCTCGTTGCTGCCGCCGGCCATCAGGCACACGCCTGCGGACTGGATGGGTACGCCGGTGTACTTGCGAAACAGGATCGGGAACGCGGACGTCTCCGATACGCCCTCCACGGCAACAAAGAACCGCTCGTGCAGCAGGACGCTATTGCGGAACCCAAGCGTCGTCGCAATAGTCGACAGGTGGCGGCGCACGTCCGCGTCGGCGCCGCCTTCATCGAGGACCTCCACGCAGACCTGTCCCTGATGGGTGCGCAGGTGCACCACGGAGGAGATGTCGACCCCGTCGATCAGGTTGAGTGAGTGGGTGGCCACGATCACCCGGGCGTTTGGCTGTGCCGACTGCTCTTGGATGAGCGACATGATCCGCCGCTGGCGAGTGTAGTCCAGATGGGTGTCCGGCTCGTCGTAGACAAACACGACGTCGCTCGTGGTGCCGTCGTCGTTCTGGGTCAGCTCATTGCTGCTCTCCCAGAGAGCCAGGGAGATGCGGCGGGAACGGCCCGTTCCGGCCGAGGACAACGGGATGCGATGTCCGCCCGCGTCCACAATGGTCAGTTCCACGCCAGTCAGGGCAGGCTTGACCTGCACCTTCGGGTCTAGCTCGACCGACGGCAGTTCGCAGCGGTCCGCGACGTGCTTGCGGATACGGTCGATGTCCACAGTAAGCGAGTTCGCGAGGTACTCCTCAAGCTCCTCGACCCGCTTGGCGGCGTCATCGGCTCGGCTGTATTCCCGCAGGCGAGACCCCAGCAAAGTATGGATCACCGTCTCAGGCGCCTGGACCGCATCGCCGCGGAAGTACACGAGCGACGGCAGCGCGGCTTCAATGGAAGAGTCCGCCGCTACCCACTCGTCGACCTGCGGCATGGTGTCAGCGAGCTGCCGCAGCGGCTTCTCCCAGCTGTCGCGCGCGGTGGCCGGGCCGACCGGGAGTACACCGTAGGAGTTCGCGATCGTCTTCAAAGCAGGGAGCTTGAGTGATGCGAGGTCCTGCAGCGCCGCCTCCTCGCAGACGCGGCGCCGCACCTCCAGGAACGAACCCGCCTCCGGCCGGTAGCGGCGCCGGATCCGCACTTGCTCGGGCAGGCCCAGGTCTTCCTGCTCGTGAGGACGCAGTGCGAAGGAGCCCTCGACCACCGTCTGTGCCACGCGCGCCTGCGCGTCGGCATCCTCGGCTTCACCCTCACCGAGGTAGGTCAGGTCACGCTCGCTGAGTGCCGTGCCCTTCAACAAGAACGCGAGGGCGTCCAACAGCGCCGTCTTCCCGCCCTCGTTCTGGCCGGTCAGTACGGTCTGCCGCAAGACCGGCACTTGCTTGATCTCCGCGAGGCAGCGGAAACCCTCGACCGACACATCAGAAATCTGCACGCACGCCTCGACTTGGCCAGGAACGAGTGGACTCAGAGCCGGGTCAGCCCGCAAGCTTGCGGGTCGGGTACCGTCCCTTGATATACCGGGCCACGAACCCGCCCTTGCTCGCGGCGGCCATCAGTGCGGTGTGCACCTGCACGGGCACGCACGTGTACTCGTAAAGGGATCCGCTGTGGAAGGCGATCTGCAGGGTGCTGGAGCAGTCGTCGTAGCCGACGGACAGGACATTAGTGGACTGGACCGGCTGGTGCAGCACAACGCCTCCTGCGATTCATGCGCCGGAAGGTGCCCGGTTAGCCGTTGATGCTATCAGCAGTGCGCCAAGAGCCCGCCCGGAAAGGGAGGTTGGCGTCGGGCAGCGTGCCAACCATGGGAGGCCACTGCTGCCGGGCAACCGCGCGGTGAACCCTTGGCGTAGTGGCTGGAACCTCCTCCGCAGCGACGCCAACAGCATGGACCCGGGCGGGGTAGAGGTCCGGCGCGCCCACACCGTCGACCCAACTCGCCGAGGACCTTCCTGCCACCCACAAGGCCCTGCTCGGCATCGCTCTGGCCACGCTCCTGGCCGCCGCGCTTGACCTGCTCAACATCGGCCTCGCCACCGTCCGCGACCGGACCCCTGAGCTGACCATCCGTCGAGCCGCAGGCGCCACCCGCTCGGTTCGCCGCCGTCCTGCTCTCCCCGTCATCCTCGGCCTGCTCACTGCGGTGCTTACCGTCTCCGGGACTTGCGCCGCCGTCACCCTCTCGTCCCGCTCCTAATCGATCCGGCCAGCGCCCTGCACCGTCGGCTTCCCGACCGGGGTCGCACTCGACGGCGTCGTTCCGGCCGTCCTCCCACCCGTGTCGACCTGGCCCAGGTACCCCGTGAGCGAGGAAGGCGCCTGTCCGCACAGTAGACACGGTGCACAGACATCCCAGCATCGCCTTTCAGACAGCGCTCAACGTTGCCCGGCCAGGACCGCACTACGGCCGATACTGTCGACGAACCTGGCACGCAAGACGGTCCAGGCCGGGTTGTGCAACCCATGCGAGGGCCATCCAGCTACTTCAAAGGAGAACCGTCCCATGTACGGAGAAGCAGTTATGGCAGTGAGTACGGGAGCCGCCAGTGGAGTTCTCTCCTACCTACTCCAAGGCCAGGTCGACGCATTGAGCACTCGGATCTCAGCCATCTTCCGTCGCAGTAGCAACCCCCAAGAGGAGACCTCCGCCTTGCAGATGCTGAATGAGCACGCGGAAGCGCTGAGCCGGCGCGAGATTACTGAGCGCGCCGTCACCGACAACTGGACCGAGCTGTTCGCAGCTTTTCTTGGTGCCCACACCGACGCCCGGGCCGATATTGAGGAACTCGCGACCGCAGCACCAAACAGGGCGACTACCATCGGCTCTCAAAACAACTACAGTTCTGGGGTATTCATCGGCAACAATCACTATGGTGAAATCAATATCAGCACCCGGAACGACAGGTGACCACCGACGCCCCAGTGCCTCAAAAGTCGCAGTCGATTCAAAATAACTACGGCAACGGTGCATTTATCGGCGGCGACCAGCATGGCGACATCAATATTCACCATGAGATCGACCCGAAAACCAAGGCCACACTCGCAAAGCTGGGAAAGTCGGCACCTAGGCTTTCCCAGATGCTCGAAAATGCCCTGCACGACGGAATAATCTCACCCGACACGGCCAGCCAGCTCTCCGTGGCCGCCCGAAGCATCAATGAAGACGTAGCCGACCGTCTCACATACGCCTCACATCGGATAAATGAGGACGTCGCCGGCCTTCTCACCCATGCAAGCCACAGCATCAACGAAGACGTGGCAAGCCAGATAGCCCAAGCCGCGGATCAGCTTTCCCGGCTCTCTACAAGAATCGACTTCGAATCGCTTGCTAATCTAGTCAGGCGTCTTGAGGAAATTCTCGGATCTCACAACAATGGCAGCCTCGACGGGCTCGCAGTCCGACTCGAAAGCAGCATTGAAAGCCTTGGCACTGCAACAGATCAAATGAATCATCCAAAAGGCGGCAGCGTCCACACGGCAGAGCTCAAGCAAGTGACTATATCACTTGCGGAGATCGCGAAACGAGTTGAGGCAAGAGTAACTCCACCTCCCCCAATAGTCCTCCCCGACTGGGAAGGAAGATTTCGGTGGCTTGGCATTGGAATTTTCCTTGGGATTGCGATATCAATCATTTTCACAGCCTACTCGTAGAAGACCTCGTTCCTGCCGTTGGCCCAGTTCAGCCAAGTGGGAGCCGCAAGGTACCACCAGAGGCAGCGGGGTGGTTCACACCTTCGGTAGAGCTCGAATGTTCACCGCGGCCTCGGCGATGATTTCGGCGACCAGTACCAGAGCTGCGTCGCATTCTGCCCACACACCGTCGAGACTCCGCACGTTTCGGGCCTCACTCGTCCCACTCGGGTTGACGTAGTCAAGATCGTGCACAATGGCGTTTCGCGCGATGAAGAAGTCGTCGAGAGCCTTGAGCTTCGCCGCTGGCATCTGAGCATTGGTCAGGCCGAGGGTGTCACAGAGGCGCGACTTCAAGTCGCTGCTGCCTTGAAAGCTCGCTTTGGCGCGTGCTGCGACGTACAGCCGGACCATCTCCTCGCGCGGGTTCAGGCTGAGGATCGCTTTGGACATAGAATCTGATGGACCATCAGCAAGATCCTGCTTCACATAGTCGTCGAACTTTCTCGCGGCGTTGGCATTGCCATTGATCAGCAGCGGGACGGTGTCCCTGAGCAGCCTCTTGGCGCAGGCGTCGATACCGCTGGAGGTGAAGACGATGGCGGCCCGCAGCAGATCCGCCTCATCCCTGCCAAGCCGACCACGGGGATCATCCTTCTGTTTGGCAACCCGAACAGCGGTGAGCCCGTCGAACACTCCCTGAACGGTGGCATGGGCACCCTTTAGGTACCGCCACGCCGGACTGATCGCTGTGCCTCGCGGCTTGGTAGGCAATGCAGTGAGTTCGATGAAGGTGTAGCCAGCCATGCCGCCCCCAGCCGTACAGAGTCCGCCGTGTTCTCGTCTTGGCGAGCCATCCTAGGAGCAGGGGGTGGGCACCGTTCTTCCAGCGCACGCCGTGGCGCCGCTGCCGGGCGCCAGGAGACACAGCCCACCATCCACTCAACCTACCGACAGCGGGCGAGCCGCCCATCCAGCGTCCCGCCGGCCAACACCGCCAACTGGTCCGGGCCAGCGAGCTCGGTCAGCGCGTGCATCGCGGCGTCCATCAGGTCCGAGCTGACTATCGTCGTCGCCCTGGTCACCACCTCTGTCCTTCCAGTTCGCCCACCTCGCGGCCAGGGGTGGGTTCGCGCTTCGGTGGCACTCCGTAGTGACGCGCAACACCCAGCCGCGCGACCTCTCATCACCGCCCGACACCTCTCGGCTCTTCTCATCCGTTGAGGCCGCCGCGTGTGCACTGGTTGTGAAATGACCTTCTAGGTGGCCACTATTTCTGCAGGTCAGAGGCATGTTCGATCAGAACTACGACCTCTAAAGGGCACCTTCCCGAGGGACCACGCCGGGCGGCCGGTCCGACCTCCGTCGGAC
>NZ_JBHTWX010000015.1:0-22168 GCF_042792155.1 Kitasatospora sp. NPDC056651
GGTGCCTCCCTCCCCCCTACAAAGTTCATTGGGGTCTCGCCCGGGCCCCGGGGCCGTCCCCCCCCCGCGTGGGCGGGGGCCGGCCCCGTTTCTCGGGGCCCCGCCCCCCTTCCGCGTTCCCGGGAGCGGGGGTTGCCGGGCGTTCAGGACGGCTGGCGGTCGGAGCCCAGTTCGCGCGAGATCCGCAGGCCGACCTGGGCGACCACCGGGCCGAGGGCGCGGACCCGGGCGGCCGTCATCCGTGAGGTGAGGCCGGAGACGGACAGGGCGGCGGTCACCTCGCCGGTGTGGTCGAAGATCGGGGCGGCGACGCAGCGCACCTCGGGCTCGTTCTCCCGGTCGTCGATCGAGTAGCCGCGGGCGCGGATGCGGGCGAGGTCGGCGCGCAGCCGGGGTTCGTCGGAGATGGTCCAGGTGGTGACCGGGCGCAGCCCGGCCGCGACCACCTCGGCGACGGCCTCCTCGGGCAGCCAGGCGAGGATCGCCTTTCCGGTGGCGGTGCAGTAGGCGGGGGCCCGGCTGCCGACCCGGGAGGCCATCCGGACGTTGGTCTCGTCCTCGACCTTGTCCAGGTAGACGATCCCGGGGGCCTGCCAGACGGTCAGGTGGACGGTCTCGCCCGCCTCCCGCTGGAGCCGGCGCAGGTGCTCGGCGGCGACGGTGCGCAGGTCGAGGGTGGTCAGGTAGGCCTGGCCGAGCCGCAGCGAGCCGTGGCCGAGCCGGAACCAGCCGGTCTCGCGGTCCCGATCGAGCAGGTGCTCGTCCAGCAGGGGGCCGGCCAGTCGCAGCACCGTGCTCTTGTTGAGGCCGAGTCCGTCGGCGAGCTGGGCGAGCGGGACGCCGCGCCGGTCGCTGTGGTCGCGGACGTAGCCGAGGACGGCGAGCGCGCGGCGCAGCGAGGAGGACTGGTTGCGTTCGGTCGCGGGTTTCTTGGGCGCCGTCTCCGTCATGGGTCCGTTCCCTGATGTTGTTCTGCCGGTGTTCCCCCGCGTGTCGGCGGGGGTTGTCAGAACGTACCTGTTCGCGGCCGGATCGCCGCATCTTCGATACAACGTTGTGCAGTGCAAAACTTCGCCAACCCCCTCTTGTTGGCGCCGATCGCCCCCGCCTAACGTCCCTGCCATCGAGCAGGCGACGACGCCCCACCCGAGCGCTACGCCCTGCCGTGACCCCCACCACTTCACCCACCATCGGCCCCGGTCAGGGCCTGCTTCGACGTGCTCGCCCCCGCGGCGCACGTCTCGGCGGCAGCTGTCGGGAGGGGAGGTTCCCACCATGCGACTCATCGGACGGACCGCCGCAGCTGTCGTGCTCGCCGCCGGCTGCCTGGCCGCCACCGCCTGTGCTCCCGGCACCGCCGCGCCGGCGAGCGACAAGGCCGGCGACGACCGGACCGGCACCCTACAGGTCTGGCTGTACAACGAGGCGGGCAACGCGGCCAAGGAGGCCGTGATCGCCAAGGCCGTGACCGAGTTCCAGTCCTCCCACCAGGGCGTCACCGTCAACGTCAGCTACATCGACACCGACGCCTCGGCCCGCGCGGCCAAGATGAAGGGCGCCTTCAACGACCCGAACAGCGCCCCCGACCTGGTCGAGTTCGGCAACACCGACCTGCCCGGCTACGTCGCCGCCGGCGGCCTCGCCGACATCACCGCCGACCTGGACAAGTGGCAGGACAAGGGCGACCTCGACCCGGCGATCGCCAAGACCTCCGTGGTCGACGGCAAGACCTACGGCCTGCCCTGGTGGGTCGGCGTGCGGGCGCTGTACTACCGTACCGACCTGTTCACCGAGGCCGGCCTCACCCCGCCGACCTCGTACGACGAGCTCGTCGCCGCCACCCAGAAGATCCACGGCGCGCACCCGGACACCTTCGGCATCGCGGTCGGCGGCAAGTACACCTTCGCCGCGCTGCCCTTCGTCTGGGACGCGGGCGGCGACATCGCCACCCAGGACGGCTCGAAGTTCAAGGCGGCGATCGACTCGCCGGCCTCGCAGGCCGGGATCAAGCGCTACACCGACCTGTTCGGCCCGGACGGCTGCCCCGCCCAGCAGTGCGCGGACCTGACCGGCGGCAAGACCGTCGACCTGTTCGCCGCCGGCAAGTCGGCGATGGCGGTGCTGCTCAACTCCAACCGCGGCAAGGTCGACGCGGGCGCCGTCAAGGGCAAGTACGGCGTCGTGCCGCTGCCCGGCGCGAAGCCCGGCTCGATCGCCCCGGCCTTCGCCGGCGGCAACAACCTGGGCGTGATGAAGGCGGCCAAGCACCGCACGCTGGCCGTCGAGTTCGCCGAGCTGCTGGCGAGCCCCACGTACCAGGAGCAGATGTACGACGCGATGGGCAACCTGCCGACGCTGAAGTCCGTCAGCGGCAAGGTCGCGGCGAAGGACGCGTTCCTGAAGCCGTTCACCGACACCATCGCGGCCGGCACCAAGTTCGTGCCGCTCGACCAGGCGTGGGCGCAGATCGACGCCCAGGCAGTGATCCCGACGATGCTCCAGCAGGTCGTCACCGGCAAGGCGGACGTGGCCAAGGCCTCCGCCGACGCCGCCGCGCAGGTCACCTCGGCCTTCGCCGCGCACTGACGGCCGGCCGAACGCCGGCGGCGGCGCGTCCCGGGCCCCGCGTCCCGGCCACCGCGCCGCCGCCGCACCGTCGACGTCGTGCCGCAGGCACCGCGCTGCCGCGCGGCGGTGCCGCGCCGCCGTCGCACGGCTGATGCCACCGCAGGCACCGCACCGCTGGGACACACGAACCGGCCACCGGCCGCGTACCGACGGTCCCACTCCCGGTTCGTCTCAGAGAGCAGGTCCCGCACGTGTCCGTATCCACCTCGACCGCCCCGGCGCCGCCTTCCCCGCAGAGGCGCCGTGGAGGCAAGGCGCCGGCCGCACCCCCGGGCGGCCGGCGCCGGCGGCCCCCACTGCTGCTGCTCCTGCCGGCCGCCGTCATCCTGATCCCGCTGGTCGCCTACCCGATCTACCAGCTCGGCCTGCTGTCCGTCCTGGACTTCGGACAGGCCCAGGCCTCCGGTGGCGCCCCGACCTCCTTCGTCGGCTTCGGCAACTACACGAAGATCCTCGAGGACGAGCAGTTCTGGACGGTGCTGCTCCAGACCATCGGCTTCGCCGCGTTCTGCGTGGTCGCCACCCTCGCCGTCGGCGCCACCCTCGCGGTGCTGCTCACCAAGGTCGGCCGGTGGCCGCGGCTGGTGCTGACCACCGCGGCGATGGCCGCCTGGGCGGCGCCGGCGATGACCGGCTCGACGGTGTGGAGCTTCCTGTTCGACACCAACCTCGGCCTGGTCAACCACACCCTGGAGGGCCTCGGGCTCTCCGGCTTCCACGAGTTCAACTGGTTCTACGACAAGTGGACCGCGTTCCTGATCGTCGGCGCCGTGGTGGTGTGGCACTCCTACCCGTTCGTGATGGTCACCCTCTACGCGGGCATCCGGGCCATCCCGGAGGAGATCCTGGAGGCGGCCGCCCTGGACGGCGCCAACACCTGGACCACCTTCCGCCGGATCATCGCGCCGATGCTGCGGCCCATCCTGACCATCGTGGTGATCCAGTCGGTGATCTGGGACTTCAAGGTCTTCACCCAGATCTACGTGATGACCGAGGGCGGCGGCATCGCCGGCCAGAACCTGGTGCTCAACGTGTACGCGTACCAGAAGGCGTTCGCCTCCTCGCAGTACGGGCTGGGCGCGGCGATCGGTGTGATCATGCTGCTGATCCTGGTGATCCCGACGGTCCTGTACATCCGCACCCTGCGACGGACGGGGAACGAACTGTGAGCCCGGCGAACCCCCTCGCTGCCGTGAAGCCGGCCCGCAACACCCGCGGCCGGTGGCGCCTGGCCGCCAACACCGGCGCGGTCCTGCTGGCCGTGGTCACCGCCTTCCCGATCTTCTGGATGGTGCTCTCGGCCTTCAAGCCCAAGGGCGAGATCCAGTCGCTCGACCCGAAGCCGTGGACCGCCCACCCCACGCTGGAGAGCTTCCGCCAGGTGCTCAGCGTGGACGGCTTCGGCCGCTACTTCATGAACAGCCTGGTCATCGCGCTGTCGGTGGTGGTGCTGTCGGCGATCGTGGTCTTCCTGGCGGCGGTGGCCGTGACCAGGTTCCGGTTCAGGTTCCGCACCACCATCATGGTGATGTTCCTGATCGCCCAGATGATCCCGGTCGAGGCGCTGACCATTCCGCTGTTCTTCATGTTCCGCGACGCGGGGCGGTTCGCCCCCGGCATCGGACTGAACACCCTGGCCTCGCTGATCCTGGTGCAGCTGGCCTTCTCGCTGCCGTTCGGGATCTGGATGATGCGCGGCTTCGTCGCGGCGGTGCCGGCCTCGATCGAGGAGGCGGCGCAGATCGACGGCGCCAGCCGGACCCGCATCCTGTGGCGCATCCTGCTGCCGCTGGTGGCGCCGGGTCTCGCCGCGACCAGCGTCTTCTCCTTCATCGCGGCCTGGAACGACTTCGTCTTCGCCAAGACGTTCATCATCAGCGCCACCGAGAACCAGACGCTGCCCTCGGCGCTGCTGGTCTTCTTCAAGCCGGACGAGAACGACTGGGGCGGCATCATGGCGGCGTCCACGCTGATGACCGTACCGGTGCTGATCTTCTTCATCGCGGTGCAGCGCAAGCTGGTCTCCGGACTGGCCGGCGCGGTGAAGGACTGACGTCCGTCGGCCACCGGGGCCGTCGGTCACCGAGGTTCGTCGGCCACCGGGGCCGTCGGTCCGGCAGTACCCGGGAGCCCCGCCACCGTGCGGGGCTCCCGCCGTCGTCCGGGGCGCCGGATCCCCGGGCGGCTCAGGCCGCCGCCGCGCGGTCGCGGGTCGGGACGGCGACCAGCACGAACTCCGCGCCGCAGTCGTCCCGGACCAGCGCGGTGCGGCCGAACGGGGCCGGCGCGGGCCCGCTGAGCACGGTGCCGCCGAGGCCGCGCAGCCGGGCGGCCGCGCGGTCGGTGTCCTCGGTCGCGAAGTGGGCCAGCCAGCGTGCGCCGGCGCCCGGGCGGCAGGGGCCGATGCTGCACGCCGGGAGCCCGGCGACCCGGGCGAGGGTGTGGCCCGCCCGCGGCCGGTCGTAGCCGTAGCCGAAGAGCAGGCGGTAGAAGGCCCGGGCGGCGTCGGGGTCGGGTGACAGGTGTTCGTTCCAGGCGAGCGCGCCCGGCTCGTCGACCAGTCCGGCGCCGTCGATGGTGCCGGCCTGCCAGAGCCCGAAGCGGGCGCCGAGCGGGTCGACGGCCAGCGCGGCGCGGCCCTGGTCGGGCACCTCGTACGGCCCGCGGACCGGCCGCCCGCCGGCGGCCCGGACGGCGGTGGCGGTGCGCAGCGGGTCCGGGCAGGTGAGGAAGGTGGTCCAGCCGGCGGGCGGTTCGGCCGCCAGGGCCCGTTCGACGGCCGCGACCTGGGCGCCGTACCGGGTGGCCACCGCCTCGCCGGGGCCGGTCGGGACGAACTCCCAGTCGAACAGGGCGCCGTAGAAGGCCCGCGCCCGGGCGGGGTCCGGTGTGGTGAGCACGACCCAGCACGGGACCCCTGCGCGGTAGACGCCCGGTTTCGGCATGCGGCCCTCCTGGAGGGAGCCGGCGGGCCCCTCCCGCCAGCCTCCGCGTCCGGCGGGTGCGGGGCAAGCCGGGCTCAGGACACCCCGTGCGGCCGGAACTGGACGCTGATCCGGGGGCCCACCGGGCGGGCCGTCTTGGGGACGGCGTGCTCCCAGGTGCGCTGGCAGGTGCCGCCCATCACCACCAGGTCGCCGTGGCCGAGCGGATGGCGGACGACCGCAGCGCCACCGTTCCGGGGGCGCAGTGCCAGGACGCGCGGCTCGCCGACGGAGAGGATCGCCACCATGGTGTCCTCGCGGGCACCGCGTCCGATCCGGTCGCCGTGCCAGGCGACGCTGTCCCGGCCGTCCCGGTAGTAGCAGAGGCCGAGGGTGCGGAACGGCTCGCCCAGCTCCTCGGCGTAGTGCCGGCTCAGCAGCTCCCGGGCCCGGCCGAGGACCGGGTGCGGCGGCTCGGCCCGCGCCGGGTAGGAGGCCAGCAGGCGCGGGACGTCGACCGTCCGCTCGTACATCTCGCGGCGTTCGGCCCGCCAGGGCACCGTGGTGGCCAGCTGTTCGAACAGTTCGTCCGCTCCGTGCAGCCAGCCCGGCAGCAGGTCCAGCCAGGCGCCGTCACTGAGCGGCCGGCGCCGCAGGCCGTCGAGGGGACCGAGGCGGACGCCGTCGCGGTCCGCGTCGTCGAACAGCGAGGGCTGGAGGTGGACGGTGCCGTGCATGGGCCCAGGGTACGCCCATATTCGAACACCTGATCGAACAGAAAGGTTCTAGGCTGCGGTCATGGCGATCAACGGCTTCGGGATCACCGAGTTCCAGCTGGTACTGCTGCGTCGGATGGCCGACTTCCAGCCCGGACTGGTCGAGGAGGCGGTGCGACGGCTCGGCGCCACCCGCGCCTCGATGCGGGAGGCGAACAAGCGCTGGCAGGCGATGGTCCGCGCGCCCGGGTTCCCGCGCGGCGCCGCCCGGTACGCCGCCGTGCTCGGGCCCGCCGAGGCGAGCGTGGAGCGCCGGATCGGGGATCTCGCCTGCACCGCGCGGCAGTGGGCGCTGCCGCTCTGGCCCGAGCTGCGCTTCGAGATCCTGCTCGGCCCGGCCGGGAGCGGCGGACCGCTGCTGAACGAGTGGCTGGTGCGGGCGGCCGGCCACCCGGGGCCCGTGCTGCGCACACCGGCCGACCTCGCGCCGTGGAGCTGCGTGGTGGGTGACGTCGGGGCCGCCTTCCCGTCGGCCGTGCCGAGGGAGGGGAGCGCCCCGACCAGGTTCCGGCTGGACTTCGCGGCGCCGGGTGCCGACGGGCGGCCGCGCTCCTGGGCGGCCGACTTCACCTGGGGGCTGCTCCAGGAGGTCAGGGAACTGGACGGCCAGGGCATGGATATTCCGGCCGATGCAAGGTGATATTCAGTGAATGCCTTTGATTTGCAGGTCCCGGAGGGGGTGTGACAACATAATCGCAGACATTGAAGAGATCTGGCATCGGAAAGCGAAGGATCATGTCGGACGGCGCGCGCGTCATCGTCGGAGTCAGCGGATCACTGCACAGCCTGACCGCCCTGCACCGGGCGGCGGAGGAGGCCAGGGCCCGGCAGGCCGTTCTGGTCCCGGTGCTCGCCTGGACGCCGGTCGGCGGCGAGCGCAACTACCGCGCCCGGCCGTGCCCGCCGCTGCTGCGCGCCTGGCAGGAGCTCGCCGAGGCGCGGATGGAGGGCGCGCTGGAGCAGGCCTTCGGCGGCCTGCCGATCGGGGCGCCGGTCCGGCCGCTGGTCGTGCGCGGCGAGGCCGCGACGGTGCTGACCGCTCTCGCCGACCGGCCGGGCGACCTGCTGGTCGTCTCCACCGGCGCGCAGGGCGGCCTGCGGGCCGGGCTGCGCGGGCTGCTGCGCCGCTCCGTCGCCCGGCGCTGCCTGGCCCGGGCCCGCGGTGGGGTGCTCGTCGTCCCGCCGTCCACACTGCACGAGGACCTGCGGGCGCTGCACCGCGGCATCGACCTGCGGGAGCTCGCCGCGGCCTGACGGAGCGTCAACCGCCGTGGGTGGTAAGCCCGCCGACGATCGTCCGGGTGGGCAGCAGATCGCGCAGCGCGCCCGCCGGGCAGTCCAGCGGATCGAGCGGCCACACCGTGAGGTCGGCGAGCGCTCCCGGGCGCAGGCTGCCGCGCACGGCGCTCTCGCCGGTCAGCCGGGCCGCGTTCACGGTGTGCAGCACGACCGCCTCGGCCCGGCCGATCGCGTGCTCCGGGCCGACCACCCCGGCGGTGGTGCCCCGGGTCGTCATGCCCCACACCGACACCATCGCGCCGTACGGGCCGACCGGGAAGTCCGAGCCGCCGGTGAGCAGCGCTCCCTCGTCCAGCCACTCGCGCAGCGGGAAGAGTGCGGCGGTGCGCTCCTTGCCCCAGGCCCGCTGCTGGGCGAGCGCGCCGTCGTGCAGCAGCGGATGCTGGACCGTCACCGGGACGCCGAGCGCGATGGCCCGGGCCCGCTGCGCGGGACGGGCCAGGCCGCCGTGCTCGACCACCAGGGTGCCGGGCGGCAGGCCGGGATGACGCTCCAGAACCCGCTCGAAGACGTCCAGCAGGACGCGCAGGCCCCGGTCGCCCCAGGCGTGCACGCCGACCCGCCAGCCGCGCCCGACCACCCGCTCCACCGCCGCGAGCAGTTCGGCCGGTTCCCAGAGCAGCCGGCCGTGGTAGCACGGCTGCCCCTGGTACGGCTCCTCCAGCGCGCCCGCCTCGAAACCGCCGTCGATGCCGAACTTGACACCCCACAGGCACAGTTCGTCGTCGTCCCGGCCGGCTCCGCGCCACGCATCCATCCGCTCCAGCAGCGCGTCCACCTGCTCGGGCGTACGGGCGGCGAAGCCGGACACCAGGGCCCGGACCCGGACGGCGAGCGCCCCCTCGGCCCGGGCGGCGTCCAGGACGTCGAGGTCCTCGACCGGGACCAGGCAGTCGCGGACGGTGCCGATCCCGGTGGCGGCGAAGGCGGCGGAGGCCGCGCGCAGGCCCTCGATCCGCTCGACGGGGGTGGGGCGCGGCAGCACCCGCTCGACCAGCTCCACCGCCCGGTTGACCAGTCGGCCGGTGAGCCGCCCGTGCTCGTCGCGCTCGATCACGCCGCCGGGCGGAGCCTCGGTGGCCTCGGTGATCCCGGCCAGCCGCAGTGCCGCCGAGTTGAGCACCATGTTGTACGCGCCGCGCCGCACCAGCACCGGGTGCGCGGCGGTGGCCGCGTCCAACTCCGCGATGGTGGGCATCCGTTGCTCGGCCAGCAGCACCTCCTGCCAGTTGACCGTGGTGTGGATCCACTCCCCGGCCGGGGTGCGGGCGGCGCGCTCGCGGATCAGGCCGAGGAACCCGGGGAGGTCGCGGGCCCGGTGGACCGGCACGCCGTGGACGCTCAGGGCCGCCAGCACCAGGTGGGTGTGGGTGTCGTCGAAGGCGGGCAGCACCGTCGAGTCCGGGGCGTCCACCACCTCGGTGTCCGGCCCGATCAGGGCGTCCAGCCCGTCGGGCGCGGGGGAGAGGGCCGTGATCCGGCCGCCGGTGACGGCGATCGCGCGCTGCGGCGGTTCGCCGGGCACCAGGGTGTGCACGGCGGCGGCGCGGATCAGCAGCTCGGCGGCGGGTTCGGTCATCGTGGCTCCTGGGCGTGGGACTGTCCGGTGACCTTCTCGACGTATCGAAGGCTGGGCCCGGCGAGCAGTCCGTGCAACTCGGTGAACACGGCACGGGCCGGTACCGCGTTCCAGTCGGCGGGCAGCAGCTGTGCGGGCAGCCCCGGGTCCAGGTACGGCAGCCGGCGCCACTGGGTGAGCATCGGCACGTAGTCGCGGAACGCCTCGGCAGGGTCGACCGGCGAGCGTCCGCGCAGCTCCTCGGCGGCCGGGCGCCAGGCTCCGTCGAAGGCCTCGTACTGCGCCTCGATCGCCGGGAGGTCCCACCAACTCGCCACCGCCGTCCGGAGATCGGCGAAACCGGCGTACTCGGCGGAGAGGAACAGGTGGACGTAGGCGCTCAGTCCGAGCCGGTCCAGCAGTCGACGGGCGTCCGGCAGCAACCGGGCCGGCGCCAGCCAGACCCCGGGGGCGGCGTTGCCGAAGCCGAGCCAGCTCAGCCGGGAGCGCAGCTGGTGGCGGTGGGCGCGGGCGGACTCGGGGACGGAGAAGACCGCCACCACCCAGCCGTCGGCGAGCTCGGCGGGCTCCAGGCTGTGGAAGATCCGCCGGTCGCCCTCCTCGAAGACCGGCTCCATCGCCGGGGCGAGCCGGTAGCCGGTTCCGGCGCGGCGCTCCTGGAGCAGCGTGCCCGCCTTCTTCAGCCGGGACGTCGCGGAGCGGACGGCCGGGCCGTCGACGTCCAGTTCGGCCAGCAGCGCGATCAGGTCGGCGATGGATATCCAGCCGCCGAGGGGGCGGACGAACTCGCCGTAGACGGTGTGGATCAGGGAGCTGGGCCGGGCGGTGCTGTCGGGCATGCGCGGGCCCTCCTCCCCGTCGGTGGTGGCGATCATAACGAGAGTGCCGGTCCGAGGGCGCGGGTTCCTGCGTTTCCAAGGAACCCGGGCCGCTGCGCACAGGCCCTGTGTGGTGGCTCCACGGGAAGGCTCCACGTGAAAGACCCATGGGAAGGCCCCACGGGAGAGCCCCACGGGCCCCACGCGAGGGCCCCACGCGAGAGCCCTACGCGTAGGCGCCGGAGAGCAGGTGCCCGGCGCCGGGGGCGAAGGCGGGCAGGCCGAGGGCCCGCAGGAGCTGGTGGGTGGTGCAGACGGCGGCCGAGACCACCGGCTTGCCCAGCTGCTGCTCGGCCTCCTCGACGGCCGACAGCGAGGGCAGCTGCACACAGGCCGAGAGCACCACGGCGTCCGCCTCGGCGTGGGCCAGCCCGCGGGCGATCGCGGGCAGCCGGGCCGGGTCGTGGGCGGCCACGTCGAGATTGTCGGCGATCTCCAGGGCGGCGTGGTCGAGCACCTCGATGCCCTCCGCGGCGAGGTACTCGACCACCGTCCGGGCCAGTGGCCGCAGGTACGGGGTGACCATGGCGACCTTCGCCGCCCCGAGTTCGCGCAGCCCGGCGACCAGCGCGCCGGCACTGGTGACCACGGGCGCGGGGGCGCCGTTCCGGACGGTGCGCAGGTGCAGTCGCCGCTCGGCGTCCCGGTGGTAGCCGTGGCCGGTGGCCATCACGGCGACCAGGCAGGCGTAGCCGATCACGTCCATCCGGGCGTCCGAGAGCTCGTCGGCGCAGCGGTCGGACTCGGCGTCCATGGCGCGCAGCTGCTCGGGGGTGACCCTGGTCATCCGCATCCGGCTGGAGTGGAAGGTGAACCGTTCGGGGGCGACCGTCTCGCGGGCCCGCAGCAGGGCGGGGACCTCGGTCTCCATGGTCACGTTGGAACTCGGGACGATCTGGCCGATCCGGTAGGTGGTCATCGGGGCCGGACTCCTCTCAGCGGGCGTCGATCACCGGGTTGGCGAGCGTGCCGATCCGCTCGATGGTGGCCTCGACCAGGTCACCCGGCTGGAGGAACTGCGGGGGCACCATCCCGGCGCCGACGCCCGAGGGGGAGCCGGTGGCGATCACGTCGCCCGGTTCCAGGGTGGCGCCGGAGGAGATGTCGGCGATCAGCCGGGCGACGCCGAACAGCATGTGGCGGGTGTTGGAGTCCTGCCGCGGTTCGCCGTTGACCTTCAGCGAGAGGTCGAGCCGCTGCGGGTCCGGGATCTCGTCGGCGGTGACCACGACCGGGCCGAACGGCGCGTAGCTGTCCTGCCCCTTGGAGAAGAACCACTGCCCGGAGCGGCGCTGGTCGCGGGCGCTGATGTCGTTGACGATGCTGTAGCCGAACACGTGCCGCAGCGCGTCCGTCTCGGCCACCCGGAAGGCGGGCGCGCCGATCACCACGGCGAGTTCGCACTCCCAGTCGAGCTGCTTGGTGAGGTCGGCGTTGTGCAGGATGGGCTCGCCCGGGCCGGTGACGGCGGTCGAGGGCTTGCCGAACAGCACCGGCCGGTCGGGCAGTTCGCGGTCGGTGTCCAGGGTGCGGTGGGACTCGGCCACGTGCTCGACGTAGTTGAGCCCGACGCCGACGATCTTGCCCGGGCGCAGCGGCGCGCACAGCGAGACCTCGGCGAGCGGCCGGCCGGCCGGGGCCGCGGCGAGCAGTTCGCGGGCGGTGGTCAGGGCCGGTTCCCCGGCGCGGATCAACCCGAGGAGATCGGTGGGGATCCGGACGCCGGAGGCGGTGGCCAGGGTGGTCAGGTCGGCGATCCGGTCGCCGTCGAGCCGGGCACCGAGACGGGGGGTGGGATCGCCGTCGGCGCGGTAGGTCAGCAGGTGCATGGTGGTGGGGCTCCTGGTCAGACGGTCGTGGTGGGCTGCTGCTGTCCGTCCGGGTGGGCCTCTTCGCGGTGGAGGCCGAGCGAGTGGATCAGCGGGAAGTCGTCGAAGGAGAACAGGCAGGCGTCCTCGCTCCGGTCGAGGTTCGCGTGTTCGTGCCAGGCCCAGGACGGGACGACGAAGACGTCCCCCTGCCGCCATGCGAAGCGCTGCCCGGCGATCACCGAGACGCCGTGCCCCTTGGCCGCCGTGTAGACCACCGAGCCGGTGTGCCGGTGGGCGCGGGTGGCCTGGCCCGGGCGCAGCAGTTGCAGGTGGGTGGACATGGTCGGCATCACCGGGCCGCCGGTGACCGGGTTGGTGTACTCCATGATCACGCCGTCGTAGGGCGAGCCCTCGGTGGCGCGGGCGAGCCGGCACAGCGCTTCGTAGCTGGGCTCCCAGGGCCAGCCGAGCAGCGGAGAGTAGGGCCGGGTCCACTTCTCGACGCCGTACGGCAGCAGGTTGCCGCCGTAGCTGAGCAGCGAGGAGTTGACGACCGGCCCCGGCCGCTGGTGGAGCTCGGGGTGGACCTCGTAGAAGTTGGCGTCGAGGGTGTTGACCAGCGGGATGTCCAGGCCGTCCTGCCAGATCACCGGGGCGTCGTCGGACTCGTTGCCGTGTTCGTGCCAGGTGTTGTTGGGGGTGATGGCGAAGTCGCGCGGGCCGACCCTGAGCTTCTGCCCGTCCACGATGGTCCAGGCGCCGGTGCCCTCGTGGACGAAGCGCAGGGCGGCGGCCTGGTGGCGGTGCGCGGTCATCGCCTCGCCCGGGCCCATGATCTGCAGGCCGGTGTACAACAGGCCGACGGCGGCGCTCAGTTCGCGACGGCCGGGGTTGACCAGCATCACCACCCGGCGCCCGGCGTCGTCGGCCTTCACCAGTGGCAGTGCCTTGTGCACCAGGGGGCGGAGGTCGGCGTAGCGCCAGAGCGTCGGGACGGACTTCGGCTGGGGGTACCAGGGTTCGATCTCGTTCGCGACCGTCCACAGGGCGCCGGCCTGGTGCGCGGCCAACTCCTGGTAGTAGGCGATCAGTTCCGGGTTGTCGGTGACCCGGGCCCGGCCGATCCGGTCGTCGTCGTGCTCTGGGGCGCGCCCGGGGGTGCGCTCGGTGTCGGTCATGCCCTCTCCTCGGGGAGCACCAGCGGCCGCAGTGGGCGGTCGTCCACGTGCAGTCGGAAGACGTCGAAGCGGTTGTAGTGGCCGACGATGTCGTGCATCTGCTTGGGCTGGACGCAGCGCCCGAGGTCGATCTCCCCGTAGACGATGCCCTCCTCGTCGATCAGCGGCTCGGTGACGGCGCGCCCGTCCGGGCCGAAGATCCCGGACAGGGCGCTGTGCGGGCGGGAGAGTTGCTTGCGCGCCTGCGGATCGTCGCCGGCGAGCAGGTCCACCATCTCGGGCGAGATGGCGGAGGTGGAGACGACGGAGAAGACCTTCCCCTCGAAGCAGTGCGCGGCGGTGCGCAGCGCGATCGACTCCGCCATGTCGTAGTCCTCGGGGCCGACCGGCAGCGCGATGTAACAGGCGGCGTGGACGAGTTCGCCCTGTGCCAGCAGGGTGAAGCGGGCCAGCGGGTTGGTGTTCTCGCCGCAGGCCAGGGCGCCGAGCGGGCCGACGCCGGTGGGGTGCACCTTCAGGGTGCTGCCGTCGCCCTGCGCCCAGGTCAGCTTCTCGGCCCAGGTGGGCATCAACTTGCGGTGGGAGCTGAGCAGTTCGCCGTCCGCACCGATGATCAGCAGGGTGTTGTACAGCAGTCCGAGGCCGGGGCCGCCGCGCTCGTTGATCCCGATCACCAGTACCACCCCGGCCTGCCGGGCGGCGGCGCGCAGGGTGTCGACGTACGGTCCGGGGACGTCCACGGCGGCGCGGTACAGGCGCTCGAACCAGGGCGAGCCCTGCACCGGGTTCATGGTCCAGTTCCAGTACGGGTAGCCGGGGACGAAGACCTCGGGGAAGACCACCAGTTCGGCGCCGTGCCGGGCCGCCTCCTGGATCAGCGCGACGGCCTTGTCGACGGTGGCGGCCGGGTCCAGGTAGACCGGGGAGGCCTGCACGGCGGCGGCGGTGAAGCGGGGCAGGTGGAGCATCCGTCACTCCTCGGGAAGGGGTGGTGACCAGCGGCGGTGGACGGGCGCGGGCGGCTCGCGCAGCAGGTTCAGTCGCGGGGCCACCCGGTCGGCCCTCGGGCCCGGCGGTCTGCGGCTGCCCGCCCGCCAGGGCTCGGGCCAGCGGGCCCCCGGCCCGGTGTGGCCCTGTTCGGCGGCGGCGTGCAGCGTCCAGAGCGGGTCGTACAGGTGCGCCCGGCCGACCGCGACCAGGTCGGCCCGGCCGGCCAGCAGGACGGAGTCGGCGTCGTCCGGTCCGGAGATCGCGCCGACCGCGATGGTCGGCAGGCCGGTGGCGGCGCGGATCAGCTCGGCGAAGGGCGTCTGGTAGCCGCGCCCGTACGGCGGCCGCTGGTGCGCCACCACCTCGCCGGTGGAGACGTCCAGCGCGTCCGCCCCCGCCCCGGCGAGCGCGCGGCAGATCGCCACGGCCTCTTCCTCGGTGGTTCCGCCGGGCGCCCAGTCGCTCGCCGAGATCCGCACCAGCAGCGGCCGGCCGGCGGGCCAGGCGGCGCGCACCGCCGCCAGCACCTCCAGCGGCAGCCGCAGCCGGTGGGCGAGCGGGCCGCCGTAGTGGTCGGTGCGGCGGTTGGTGAGCGGGGAGAGGAAGGAGGAGAGCAGGTGGCCGTGCCCGAACTGGAGCTCCAGGGCGTCGAAGCCGGCCCGGGCGGCGCGCTCGGCCGCGGCGGCGAAGTCCGCGGTGATGGAGGCCAGTTGGATCTCGCCCGCCTCGTGCGGCACCGGGCTCCCGGCGTCCCACGGGATGGCCGAGGGGGCGATCAGCGGCCAGCCGTCGGCGAGCGGTCGCCCGATGCCGTCCGGCCCGGGGACCGCGGTGGCGCCCCGGCGGCCGGCGTGGGTCAGCTGGATGCCGACCGGGGTGTCGCTCACCGCCCGTACCGCGTCCAGGAGCCGGCGCCAGGCCGCCTCCTGGCGGTCGGCCCACAGGCCCGGGCAGCGGTCGGTGGCCCGGCCCTCGGGGCTGACCGCCGTCATCCCGGCGATGACCAGCCCCGCGCCGCCGAGCGCGTGCCCGGTCAGCTGGGCCAGGTCGAAGCCGCTGGGCAGCGCGTCGGGAGAGGTGAAGGTGGCCAGCGGGGGCACCACGACGCGGTTGCGCAGCTCCAGCGCGCCCAGTTTCAGCGGCCGGAACATCGGCGGCACCCCGGGTGAGCCGCCGGAGGCGGTCTCCACGGCGTCCACGAAGGCGGGGTCGCGGGCCCGGAGATTGCCGTAGGTGACCCGCCGGCTGCGGGTGAGCAGGTTGAAGGCGAACTGGTCGACGCCCTGTCCGGTGCGGCGCCCGATGGTCTCGAACCACTCCAGGCTGGCCTGCGCGGCGCGCTGGGTGGACTCCACCACCGGGCGCCGCTCGGCCTCGTACGCGGCCAACGCGCCCTCCAGGATGGGCTGTTCGCTCAGTGCGGCGGCCAGGGCGAGGGCGTCCTCCAGGGCCAGCTTGGTGCCCGAACCGATCGAGAAGTGCGCGGAGTGCGCGGCGTCGCCGAGCAGGACGGTGTTGCCGTGGTGCCAACTGCCGTTGCGGACCGTGGTGAAGCGGATCCACCGGGAGGCGTTGGGGATCAGCCGGTGGCCGTCCAGGTGACCGGCGAGCAGCTCGGCGCAGCGCCGCACGCTCGCCAGGTCGCTCTCGCCGCGCCCCGGCTCCCGGGCGGCGAGGGCCTCGAAGCCCGCGCGGCGCCAGGCGTCCTCGGCCATTTCGACGATGAAGGTCGAGCGGGTGGCGCTGTACGGGTAGGCGTGCACCTGGAGGACGCCGAAGTCGTACTGCTCGACGATGAAGGTGAAGGCCTCGAAGACCTTGTCGGTGGCGAGCCACATGTAGCGGCAGTGGCGCTCGTCCAGCTCCGGGCGGAAGCCCTCCGGATGGGCCGCCCGGGTGCCGGAGCGGATGCCGTCGGCGGCCACCACCAGGTCGTACTCGGCGGCCAGCCGGTCCACGGGCGGGGCCGGGCTCCGGTAGCGCACGTCCACCGCCAGTTCGGCGCAGCGCCGTCGCAGGATGGCGCGCAGCCGGTTGCGGTCCAGGGCGGCGAAGCCGTGGCCGCCGCTGGTGCGCACCTCGCCCGCGTAGCGGATGTCGATGTCGCTCCAGCGGGCGAACTCGGCGCTGATCGCGGCGAAGACGCGCGGGTCGGCCCGGGCGATGCCGTCCAGCGTCTCGTCGGAGAAGACCACGCCGAAGCCGAACTCGTCGTCCCGGCCGTCCCGTTCGAAGACGGTGATCTCCCGTTCGGGCGCCAACTGCTTGGCCAGGGCGGCGAAGTAGAGCCCGCCGGGGCCGGCTCCGACCACCGCGATCCGCCGCGCCGCCGGGGTCATGCGAGCACCTCGGGACGCTGCGGCCCGGCCTCCGAGAGCGTGCGGCGGACCTGCGCGGGCCACGGTGCGGCACCCGCGTCGTGCGCCGCCGCGTGCACCACCGACATCCGCCCGCTCGCGGCCGGTCCGTTCGGGCCGTACACCTCGAAGGCGTAGTGCAGCGAGGAGCCGCCGACCCGGACCACCCGCAGCTCGGTGCGCACCAGGTCGCCGAACCAGAGCCGCTCGCGGTAGTCGGCCTCGAAGTGCACCCGGGGTATCCGCCCGAACAGCTCGGCCAGCCCGAGCCGGCGCAGCAGCGCGGCCTCCGCCGCCTCCGCCCAGCGCTGCACGGCGGAGAAGTGGTAGTGCCCGGCGGCGTCGGTGTCGGACCACTCCACCCGGCGTTCGACGGTGATGCTGGCCGGGGTGAGCGCGGCCCGCCGCCGCAGCTCGGCGCGGTGCAGCTTGCCGGTCGCGGTGCGCGGCAGCTCGGGCACGAACTCGACCGCCCGCGGGTACTTGTACGGCGCTATGGCGTTCTTGACGTGGTCCTGGAGCGCTTTCGCCGTCTCCGGCCCGGCGGGAACGCCCTCGCGCAGCACCACGTACGCCTTGACCACCGTGCCGCGCCGCTCGTCCGGCGCGCCGACCACCGCGCAGTCGGCCACGTCGGGGTGGGCGGCCAGGGCCTGCTCCACCTCCGGCCCGGCGATGTTGTAGCCGGCCGAGACGATCATGTCGTCATGGCGGGCCTGGTACCAGAAATAGCCGTCGCCGTCCCGGACGCAGGTGTCGCCGGTGAGGTTCCAGCCGCCGCGGACGTAGTCGAGCTGGCGCCCGTCGTCCAGGTAGCGGCAGCCGGTCGGGCCCTTGACGGCGAGCATCCCGGGCTCGCCGTCCGGCACCGGGCGGCCCTGCCCGTCCAGCACCGCGGCCCGGTAGCCCGGCACGGGCCTGCCGGTGGAGCCGGGGCGGATGTCCTGGCCGGCGGCCGAGACGAACACGTGCAGCAGCTCGGTGGCGCCGATGCCGTCGATCAGTCGCTGCCCGGTGGCCGCGTGGAAGGCCCGCCAGACGGCGACGGGCAGCGGCTCGCCCGCCGAGACGCAGTGCCGTACCCCGGCCAGCCGGTCGGCCAGTCCGGCGGCCAGGATCGCCCGGTAGGCGGTCGGCGCGGTGAACAGCACGCTCACCCGGTGGCGGCGGACCTGCTCGGCGAGCTGCTCGGGGGTGGCCTGCTCCAGCAGCAGGCCGGCGGCGCCCGCCCGCAGCGGGAAGACCAGCAGGCCGCCGAGGCCGAAGGTGAAGCCGAGCGGCGGGGTGCCGGCGAAGAGGTCCTCGGGGGTGGGGCGGAGCAGATGACGGGAGAAGGTGTCGGCGATGGCGAGCACGTCGCGGTGGAAGTGCAGGGTGGCCTTGGGGCGGCCGGTGGTGCCGGAGGTGAAGGCGATCAGCGCGACGTCGTCGGCGGCGGTCGGGACGGCGGTGAAGCCGGCGGGCTTGGCGGCGCAGCGGGCGGTGAGGTCCTCGGGGCCGGGGCCGCCGAACGGCAGGACGCGCAGGCCGGGGGCGTGCGCCCGGCGCAGTTCGGCCTGGAAGCGGTGGTCGCACAGGGCGAGGACGGGCTTGGCGATGCCGTGGAGTTCGGTCAGTTCGGCGGCCCGCAGCAGCGGCATGGTGGTCACGGCCACCCCGCCGGCCTTCAGGACGCCGAGCCAACAGGCGGCCAGCCAGGGGGTGTTGGGCCCGCGAAGCAGCACCCGGTTGCCGGTGGCGAGGCCGAGGTCCTCGGTCAGCAGGCGGGCGATCCGGTCGGCGTGGTCGCGCAGTTCGCCGTAGGACCACCGCTCGGTGGCGGTGAGCAGGCAGCGGCGGTCCGGGCCGAGGCGTTCGATGGTCTCGTCGAGTAGCGCGGCGGCGCAGTTCAGGCGGTCGGGGTAGGCCAACTCCGGTATTTCGAAGAGGAGTTCGGGCCACTGATCGAAGGGCGGAAGGTGGTCTCGGCAGAACGTGTCCACGTGCGCCGAGGGGGATAGCTCCATGGGCGGGCACCTCGTCGTGCGAGCGGGAGTGAGGCCAGTATGGCGTGTTGGTGACGCCAGTCAAGGGAGCGATACATGCATTCGGGCGACGGCTCGGGGCGCTCGCCGCGCGGGGGCGGCGGATGGGGCTGGACCCACGGCCGGGTGGGTCCGGGTCCACTCCTCGGCTGAGCAGGGCGTCCGCCGCCTCCGTGCGGTGCGGAGTGGGCGCATCGGGCGGAGGCGGGGGCGGAGGCGGGGGCGAGGGGCGGCCGCGGTGACCGGGGGAGCGTGTTCGGCGGCGACCGGTTCTTCGACGCCCTGGAGCGGGTGGCCGCCGGGGAACGACCGTGGACCGGCTGTGGACCGGCCGGGGACCGGCCGTGACCGGGGTGCTGCTGTCCTGCGCCCCCGCCGACCGGCGGCTCGACCGGCTCACCGAGGGCGAGTCGCGGGTGCCGGCGCCGGCGGCGGAGGGGCTGTCCGGCCGTGCCGGCCCACCTCGACGAGCCCGGATCCTCAGGGAGTCGGGGTGGCGTCCGGGGTGCCGCCGCCCTGGGCCTGTCGGGCGCGCTCGACGAGCGGCTGGAGGAGGCCGGGGAGCAGGCCGCCCGCGAGCGACCCGTCGGGATCCTCGGCGCGCACCACCAGCAGCATGCCGCCGACCCGGGCCAGCGTCACCGCCGACGAACCCCGGGTGCGGGCGGCGCTCTGGTCGCCGATCCCGGGCAGGGGCGCCGTCGGCTCGGCCCCGGGGGTGCGGCCGAGCGTGGTGGCGAAGGCCTGCGCGGCCGTTTCGGGGGAGTCGAAGGTGACCGCGTCGAGCGCCAGGCGGTGGCCGTGGGGCGCCGTGAACGTCACGGTGGCGTAGGAGAGTTGCCGGTCGCAGGAGTTCGGCAGCAGACACGGCACGGGGCCGTCCTGGCCCGTTCCCGACGCCGGTCCGCGCTCCACCTGCCAGCCGGGCAGCGGCGGTGCCTGCGGCAGTACGTCGCGCGTCAGCGCCGGGTCGCGCGGCACCGGAGCGGCGTGTGCCAGGTCCGGCCCGCCCGGCTTCAGCAGCGGGCGCGAGCCCAGGTGGATGCCGAGTGCGACCAGCGCGGCGACCAGCACCAGGGAGAGTGCCACCAGGATCCCGGCGCTGCCCCGGCGGGCGGTGACCGCCCGGGCGGCCGGGGCGGTCCGCAGCTGGACGGTGGCCGGGCTCCCGGGCGATGGTGGCGGGGACGATGATGGCGGCGGGGACGGCGGGCCGGTCCGCAGCTGGACGGTGACGGGTTCGCTCCGCAGCTGGACGGTCGGCGGGTCGGCCGGCTTCCCGAGTCCGGTGGTGGCCAGGTACTGCGCGAACGCCGGGTCGGAGCCCAGCAGTTGCGCCACCGCGGCGGCTAGCAGCGCCCGGGCCCGCAGGTCCCCCGGGCTCGCCTCCGCCGCCGCCAGCGCCCGGGCCCCCTCCGGCACCATCCGCAGCCGGGCCCGCAGCACGTTCGCCACCGCCCGGTGCGGTCCGTCGCCCAGCAGCGCCGCCACCGCGTCCGGTGTCAACCCCCGGCCGTCCCCCATGGCAACTCCCCTTGCCGTCCGGTCGTTTCCCCAACGATCGCGCACCGTCGGCCACTTCGTACCCACGCCGAACGGAACGGAGACGCAATCGCGACCGCTTCCGGACATGGACGGGTGGGGCGGCGGGTCAGCCCTCGGGCCGGCCGGCGTCGAAGTGCGGAGCGGGCCGCCGGGCCCGTCCCTGCGGCTTCTCGATCAGAGCGTCGTCGTCCGCCGCCCGGGCGCGGGCATCCGAGCCGGTCAGCGTGTGGAGCCCGGGGCCGGTCGCGTTTCGCGGGCCAGTGCGGCGATGGCCTCCGGCGGCAGGGCCGGGTTGCCGGCGGCTCCACGGCGGACCCGGACGTCGTCGTCGGCCAGCAGCGCCGCCAGCCGCTCCGGCGGTGCGGCCTCGTTGCTCGCGACCCACGACCGCACCTCGGCCTCCGGGTGCCGGGCGAGCCGGGCCAGCAGGTCCGGGTGGGTGGTGTGGCAGCCGAGTTCGACCGCCACCTCGGTCTCCGTGTCCGCGGCCAGCAGGTCGGCGGCCTCGTCGGGCAGCCCGGGGCAGGAGGCGAGCAGCCTCCGGACGTACCGGTCCGGGTGCCGGGCCAGCCGCTCGGTCCAGGCGAGGTCCCCGCGTCCCTCGCCCAGCAGAGCGAGTGCGACGGTCGGGTGGACGGCGGGGTCGACATCCGCCGCGTGCAGCAGGCCGCCGTGGGCGAGCCGGACGGCGGTGTCCTCGTCGCGTCCGGCGAGCCGGCGGACCTGCTCGGGTGCGAGGTCCGGCCGGTCCGCGAGGGCGAGGGCCGGCTCCTCGTCGGCGTCGGCGGCATCGAGGAGCCGTGCGAGCTGGTCGGGCGGCAGCGCGGGGTTGCGGGCGACGGCGTACAGCGGGGACGTCATCCGGGCATGCTGCCCGCCACCCGGCCGGGTCTGCCATCGGATTACCGGCGGAGCGCGGTCGGCGGGCGCGGTCGGTCGGTGCGGTGGGCCGGTGCGGTCGGTGCGGTGGGCCGGTGCGGTCGGTGCGGTGGGTCAGCGCAGGTCGAAGACCAGGCGGGCGGAGACCTTGCCGCTCAGCACCTCCTCGAAGCAGTCGTTCACGTCCTCCAGCCGGCGGGTCTCGCGGATCACCCGGGTGCGGCCGAGCGCGTGCAGCCGGAAGACCTCGGCGAGGTCCTCGCGGGTGCCGACGATCGAGCCGATCACCTTGGTGCCGTTCAACACGGTCTCGAAGACCGGGAGTTCGAGCTTGCCGCCGGCGGGGAGGGCGACCAGGACGAGGGTGCCGCCGCGGTGCAGGGCGCCGTAGGCGGCCTGGAAGGAGGCGTTGCTGACGGCGAGGGCGATCGCCGCGTGGGCCCCGCCGAGCGCCTGGACCTCGGCGGCGACGTCCTGGGTGCGGGCGTCGAGCACGTGGTCGGCGCCGAGCTCGCGGGCCAGGGCGAGCTTGTCGTCGGTGACGTCGACCGCGATCGTCTCGGCGCCGGAGATCCGGGCGTACTGGAGGGCCAGGTGGCCGAGCCCGCCGATGCCGGAGACCAGCACCCGGGTGCCGGGCCGGGTGCCCGAGACCTTGAGCGCCTTGTAGGTGGTGACGCCCGCGCAGGACAGCGGCGCGGCGTCCAGCGGGTCGATGCCGTCCGGGACGGGGGCGACGTAGTCGCCGTGCGCGAGCGCGTACTCGGCGTACCCGCCGTCCACCGAGTAGCCGCTGTTGTGCTGTTGCAGGCAGAGCGTCTCCCAGCCGGAGACGCACTGGTCGCAGCGTCCGCAGGCGTCCGCGAGCCAGGGGATGGCGACCCGCTCGCCGACCCGGACGTGCCGGACCCGCGGGCCGGCCGCCTCGACGATGCCGACGCCCTCGTGCCCCGGGACGAACGGCGGAGTGGGCTTGACCGGCCAGTCGCCGCGGGCGGCGTGGATGTCGGTGTGGCAGAGGCCGGAGGTCTCGATCCTGACGCGTACCTGGTGTGCGGCAGGCTCCGGTACCGGTCGGTCGTCGATGGTCAGGGGGGCGGTGAAGTCGTGGACGACGGCGGCCTTCATGTTCTGCTCCCTCTCCCTCGGGCGTACGGGGCATGCGGGGCATGCGGGCGTACGGGTGGGTACCGCGGGGGGGGGGGGGGGGGGGGCCCCCCCCCCCCCCCCCACCCCATAGGGGCGAGACCCCCCACCACCGAGGGCCGCAAGCAGATTAACCCCAGAGGAAGAGCCGCCA